>CAZXTX010000062.1:0-4049 GCA_964643695.1 uncultured Mariniphaga sp.
TAACAACCGCATTTCTCGGGCTTATCGGATTTATGGATGATTATATCAAGGTTTTTAAAAAGAACAAAAGCGGACTTGCAGGAAAGTTCAAGATATTAGGTCAGGTGGCGCTGGGTTTGTTTGTGGCTGCCACTCTCTTTTTAAGTAACGATGTAATGGTTCGGGAAAATGTTCAGAACAGTGAGGGGCAGGATATGCGTGAGATTGTGGTTGACCCGAAAACCGGACAGCAGAAATATCAGTTTGTGACAAAAGATGTGAAATCCACCAAAACAACTATTCCATTTGTAAAAAAGAATGAATTTGATTATGCCTGGCTGGTTGCTTTTGCTGGTGATGCAGCTTCATGGCTGAAATGGGTGGTTTATGCACTTGCCATCATTTTAATAATTGCAGCTGTTTCAAATGCCGTAAACCTTACCGACGGAGTTGACGGACTGGCAACCGGAACTTCGGCAATAAGCGGTGCCACCCTCGGGGTGCTGGCATATGTTAGCGGTAACGTAATATATGCCGATTACCTTAATATAATGTATATCCCCAATGTTGGGGAGCTGACAATTTTTGTAGCCGCATTTATTGGTGCAACCGTTGGTTTTTTATGGTACAACTCATACCCGGCACAGGTGTTTATGGGCGATACCGGAAGTCTTGCACTGGGAGGAATACTTGCTGTTTTTTCGGTGATAATCCGGAAGGAAATCCTGATTCCGCTGCTCGGGGGTATTTTCCTGATAGAAAATCTTTCGGTAATGATTCAGGTAACATGGTTTAAATACACAAGACGAAAATATGGCGAGGGGAGGCGTGTGTTTTTAATGAGTCCCATTCATCATCATTTTCAGAAAAAAGGAATACATGAAGCCAAAATAGTTACACGTTTCTGGATTGTGGGAATTATTCTGGCAATATTAACTGTGGTAACATTAAAAATCAGATAATACTGAACAAAAGAAATTGAAAAAGAAACTATACATATTGGGAGGGGGCGAAAGTGGTGCTGGTGCTGCTGTATTGGCGCAAAAGCAGGGATATGATGTTTTTGTTTCAGACCTGGGTAAAATAAGTAATGTTTACAAAAAGGTTTTCAGTGAGAAAAATATACCGTTTGAGGAAGGAACACATTTCGAAAAAAAGATACTCGATGCAGATTTGATAGTAAAAAGTCCGGGAATTCCCGAAACGGCACCGTTGGTCATAAAACTGAAGGAAAAAGGTATTCCGGTAATTTCGGAAATTGAATTTGCAGGCAGATATACTAATGCAAAAACAGTATGTATAACAGGAAGTAACGGAAAAACAACCACTTCACTGCTCACTTATCATATTTTGAAAAATGCCGGTTTAAATGTCGGGCTTGCCGGAAATGTGGGCAAAAGCTTTGCAAGGCAGGTTGCTGATGCGGATTATGATATTTATGTGATTGAGCTTAGCAGCTTTCAGCTGGATGATATGTATAAGTTCAGGGCTGATGTTGCAGTTTTGCTCAATATAACTCCCGACCATCTCGACAGGTATGACAACAATATGCAGAAATATACCGACTCAAAAATGCGTATTGTTCAGAATCAGACTGCCGGCGACTTTTTTATTTACAATGCCGACGATGATATTATTCAGAAAGAGCTTATGAAAAAAGATATAAAGTCTGCACTCGTGCCGTTCACACTAAATGAACCGGCTAATCCGGGTGCAGGATTGCAGCAGAATAATTTGATAATAAATTTCAATAAAAAACATTTCAGTATGTCTATTCTTGATTTACAATTACAGGGGAAACACAATGTTTACAACTCGATGGCAGCCGGTATTGCCAGTCAGGTGTTTCAAATCCGCAATGAACAGCTGCGCGAATCGCTGGCCGGGTTCAAAGGGGTGGAACATCGTTTGGAGCATTTTCTAAAAGTTCACGGAATTGAATTTATTAATGACTCAAAGGCAACAAATGTAAATTCAACCTGGTACGCGCTGGAAAGTATTCCAAAACATATTGTCTGGATTGCCGGGGGTATTGACAAGGGAAATGACTATTCAATACTAAAATCAGTGGTAAAACATAAGGTAAAGGCGATTGTCTGTCTTGGAAAAGACAATTCAAAGCTGCATGCCGCTTTTGGGGGTATTATCAAAAATATGGTTGATGTATCCGATATGGAAGAAGCGGTGAAGGCTGCCTACTATCTTGCCAGAAACGGCGATACGGTTTTACTTTCGCCGGCATGTGCAAGTTTTGATCTGTTTGATAATTATGAAGACAGAGGTAATCAGTTTAAACAACAAGTCAGAAATTTATAGATGAATCTGGACAAGTCTAAAATATTCAGGGGCGACCGTGTAATCTGGATTGTACTTTTGCTGCTTTCGCTCATTTCGCTGATAATTGTTTACAGTTCAACCGGAGCTTTGGCATACAGGCAAAAAGCCGGAAACACGATGCACTTTTTTGTAAGGCAGTTGTTTTTTCTTGGCGGCGGACTGGCAATTATTCTTGTAATGGTCAATTTTCTTCCGGTAAAAGTTTATTCAATGATTGCCAATTTGCTGCTCTATTTGAGTATTGCCCTGCTGCTGGTTTCTGTTTTTATGCAGTTTACCGGAAAATCATCCGGCAGCGGGCGGACACTTTCTCTGGGTTTTATTTCATTTCAGCCGGGTGAGCTGGCAAAAATTTCACTTATACTGTTTACTGCCAAAGTGCTGGGTAAAAGTCAAAAATCAAAGGATGAACTAAAAAGGTCTTTTTACATAATAATTGCCCATTCGGCAGTGGTTTGCGGGCTCATTTTCGTTTCCAATTTTTCTACCGCATCACTGCTTTTTGCAACAATACTTTTAATGATGTTTGTGGGACGCGTGCCCTTCAAATATCTTCTTATGGTAATTGTGTTTGGAGTGGGCATGGTTGCCTCAATCTATTTTCTGGCCGATAAAATTCCTTCTGCACCAACAAGAATACATACTGTAAAAGCCAGAATAGAAAGATTTATTTATCCTGAACCGGATGAGGATAAGGGTATTACACAGGCAGATTATGCAAAACTGGCAATATATGAGGGAGGGATACTTGGCAAGGGGCCGGGGCGTTCCGATGTAAGTAACTATATGGCAGCAGCCTATAACGATTTTATTTTTGCAATAATTGTTGAGGAATACGGACTGTTTGCAGGTATCGGGGTTATTTTGCTATATCTGATTTTCTTTTTCAGGGTGGCAGGTATTGTGCGAAGAGCAACCCGGACATTTCCGGCCTTTATGGTAACCGGGCTGGGAATTATGCTGGTTTTTCAGGCAATGGTAAATATTGGTGTTTCAACAGGTGTTTTGCCGGTTACCGGCCAGCCTTTGCCTTTGGTCAGCCTTGGTGGAACTTCAATGTTGTTTACTTCAGCAGCATTTGGTCTGATTATTAGTGTAAGCTATCAGAATCAGGTTAACCGCGAGTCGCAGAAACTGCCTGTGCAGGTGGCACTGCCTGATGATGATTTTGAGATTAACAGATAATATGAGTATTAAAAAGGTAATAATAAGCGGAGGGGGAACAGGCGGACATATTTTTCCGGCCCTGGCAATTGCAGGTGAAATCGGCAAGAGATACGATGATGCCGAAATTTTGTTTGTAGGTGCACTGGGACGAATGGAAATGGAGAAGGTTCCTGCCGCAGGATATAAAATAGTTGGTTTGCCGGTTACCGGATTTCCACGTAAGCCGGGATTGAAGATGATTACTTTCGTAATCGGACTTATGAAAAGCAACAGGCTTGCAAATAAAACAATCAATCAATTTAAGCCGCAGATTGCCATTGGGGTAGGGGGCTTCGCAAGTGGTCCCCTTCTCCGGGCAGCTGCAAAAAAAGGAATTCCGACTCTTATTCAGGAGCAAAATTCCTATGCAGGAATTACAAACAAGCTTTTGGGTAAAAAGGCTGATGCAATTTGTGTTGCATACAGCAATATGGAGCGGTATTTTCCGGCAGATAAAATTGTGTTTACAGGCAATCCGGTGCGCGAAAGCCTGCTTGAAAAATCGGTAAGCCGTGAGGAAGCCTTCT
>CAZXTX010000062.1:4149-5425 GCA_964643695.1 uncultured Mariniphaga sp.
CCCAATGTGGCCGAAGACCATCAGACAAAAAATGCAAAGGCACTTGCCGATAAAAATGCTGCCGTATTGATTCCCGACAGTGAAATTGATGAAAAATTGCTACCCGAAGCTTTTGAACTTGTAAATAACGAAAGGCTCAGCATCGAATTGTCGGAAAATATTAAGAAGCTGGCAAAACCTGATGCTACAATTCAAATTGTAAATGAAGCCGAAAAATTATTAAGCAGATGACCAACCTGAAAAAAATAAAAAATGTTTATTTCCTTGGAATAGGAGGAATCGGAATGAGTGCGCTGGCACGCTATTTCAAGCACATGGGAATGAATGTTGCCGGATACGACCGCACTCCCACCGCACTTACTGAAGCAATGCAGTCGGAAGGGATAAACATACATTTTGAAGATGACATTCGTTTTATTCCGTCAAACTGGAAACAGGAAGAGACAATTGCGGTTTATACTCCCGCTTTGCCCGATGATCACAAGCAGTTATCATGGTTTAAGCAAAGCCCCGTATGGATGATGAAGCGTGCCCGGCTGCTGGGACTTATAAGTAACGAAAGAAAAAGTATTGCAGTTTCCGGAACACACGGAAAAACCACTGTCAGCACAATGACAGCTGAAATACTGAGCCATACTAAGGATGGCTGCGGTGCATTTTTGGGAGGTATTTCAAAAAATTTTGGAAGTAACCTGCTCCTGCCTTCGGGCGATTCGTCATGGATTGTTGCCGAAGCCGATGAATATGACCGTTCATTTTTGAATCTGTTTCCCGATATGGCATTAGTTACTTCAATTGATGCGGATCATCTCGATATTTACGGTAACAGGCAAAAAATAACCGAATCTTTTGAAGTATTCATATCACAAATAAAAGAAGGTGGCAGTCTGGTGGTGAAAAAAGGTGTTGATCTTGACCTTTCAAAAACTTCGGCAAAGGTTTACAGCTATTCATTAACCGGTGATGCCGATTTTGTGACATTAAACCTGAATCTTGAAAGCGAAGGCGGCAGTTACCGTTTTGACTTGAAAACTCCCGGCGGAATAATATCGGGTTGCAGGCTAAATTATCCCGGATTGATAAATGTGGAAAATGCGGTGGCAGCATCGGCACTTGCCTTTTTGGCCGGTGCCGGAGCTGATGAGATAAAATCAGGACTTGAAAATTATCTTGGAGTTGTGCGCCGTTTTGATGTCAGGTATAAAACCGGCAAACAAATTTATATAGATGATTATGCACATCATCCGGCAGAGCTGAAGGCAGTGATAAGTTCGGT
>CAZXTX010000062.1:5525-8583 GCA_964643695.1 uncultured Mariniphaga sp.
AGTTTAAGAGAGATAAAAGCAGAAGATATTGAAAATGAAATAGAAAAACATAAAGCAGTGCTCAAAGCTGAGGTTTATAAAATTGTTGTCAGGGACAGCTCTTCGTACCGGGGAATTTTGGGAGTGCGTATAAAACACCGTGAGCCGGTTGTCCGCATAATGTCATCGGCAGGTTCATACTATCTTGATGATACGGGTGAACAAATTCCGGTTTCTACCAATTATGCTGCAAATGTACTTGTGGCATCGGGCTATTTTTCAGAAGAGTTTGCCGTTGAGCAGGTGCTGCCTTTTGTACTTTCACTTAATGATGATTTGTTCTGGAAAGCCCAGATTGAACAGATTTATGTGGAACAAAACGGAAATGTTATGCTGACAACTCTTGTGGGAAACCATATTGTTGAATTGGGAACATTTGACAATTTTAGAGAAAAATTGCGAAATATGAAAGCTTTTTATGAGCAGGTAATGGTTCATAACAAGTGGGATAAGTATCATTTCATCAGTTTGAAGTATAAAAATCAGGTAATTGCAAAAAAGAATTGAATATGGCAGGCAAATCAAATTTTTCAGTTGTAATTGATGTAGGAACATTCTGGCTGACAGCTCTTGCCGGAACAAAAAACGAATCGGGAAATATTGAAATTCTGGCTCAGGCCAGGGTTCCGTCAAAAGGTATTAAGCGCGGCCTGATACTTAATATTGACGAAGCTGCATCATCAGTTTCGGAGGTTTTAGAAAATATCAGAAGTCAGATTGACGAAAAGATTACAAAAGTTGATATTGCATTTGCCGGGCAGCTAATGAAAATTTTTGAATACAGAGTTTCTGTTCCTGCATCGGGTGAAGAGATCATAACCCGTGCAGATGTTGATGAGCTGTATGCAAAAGCGAAGAATATTAATATAAGTGAGGAATATACAATATTGCATATAGTGGCTCAGGAGTTTATTATTGATGATGTGCCGGCCGAACTTAATCCCGTAGGTTCAATAGGAAATAAGGTTGAAGCTGTTTTCAGAATAATTGCGGTACCCAAAGTGTATCTGACAAATTTTAGACGGATTTTTAATAATATCGATATTGAACTGGGTGAAGTAATACTTTCTCCGCTTGCAACTGCCGAAGCTGCCCTGACCGGTGATGAAAAGGAGATAGGTGCAGTGCTGCTTGATATTGGTGCCGGAACAACAAAACTTGCAGTTTATTACAAAGGAGTTATGGTTTACACGGCAGTTATTCCTTTTGGAGGCGAGGTGGTCACCCGCGATATTAAGGAAGGCTGTTCAATTCTGCCGAAATGGGCAGAGCAGCTTAAAGTACAGTACGGACAGGCATTAGGTGATTTTGCCGATGAAAGAAAAGTTGTTACAATCCCGGGGCATAGCGGCTGGGAACCTAAGGAAATTACATTTAAAAGTCTGGCTTTTATTATTCAGGCCCGGATGGAGGAGCTTATTGACAGTGCATTTTTGCAGGTTGAAAGGCTTGATGGTTTCGATAATCTCGATTTCGGCATTGTTGTTTCCGGAGGTACTTCGGCTTTGAAAAATCTTGTTTCGCTAATTGAATTTCGTACAGGTAAGAAGGCCCGGCTGGCTTTTCCCGTATTTAAAGCCGAAACCGGAAATGGTGAAGTTCCTGACTCCGGTTATCTTACTGCACTGGGACTGCTGAAATCTGTTCTTGAAAGTCAGGGAACCGTATCAAAGCTTAAACCTAAAAAGGAGAAAAAGAAAAAGGAAAATACCTTGTCTCACTGGTTTAATGATGTGGTACAGGGGGTTTTTGACTATATGAATGACGATCAGGATACAACAATGAATTAAAAACAAAAAAATTACGATATGTCTGAATTAGTAAATTTTCAATTTCCAAAATCTTCATCTTCAATTATTAAGGTAATTGGTGTGGGGGGTGGTGGCTGTAATGCGGTCAGTCATATGTTTGAGGAAGGCATAGCGGGGGTTGATTACATTATTTGCAACACCGATTCTCAGGCAATGGAAAACAGTCCGGTGCCGGTAAAAATCCAGCTCGGTGTTACTCTCACCGAAGGCAGGGGGGCCGGCAATATGCCGGAAATGGGAGAGCAGGCGGCACGTGAAAATTATGAAGACCTTAAAAAAGTGTTGCAGGAGAATACCAAAATGCTTTTTATCACAGCCGGAATGGGAGGCGGTACCGGAACGGGTGCCGCACCGGTTATTGCAAGCCTTGCACGTGAATTAGATATTCTGACTATTGCTGTAGTTACGGTGCCTTCGCCCAATGAAGGAAAAAAACGCTTTTCGCAGGCAATGGAAGGTGTTAAAAAGCTTGCTGAGTATGTTGACAGCATGCTGGTAATCAGAAATGAACGGCTGCATACTATTTTTGGCGATCTGCCGGCAAGCGAGGCATTTAAAAAGGCCGATAATATTGTTTTAACCGCTGTTAAGGGAGTTGCCGAAATTATTACTATTCACGGAAATGTAAATATTGACTTTGCTGATGTTTATACTGTTCTCAGCAACAGCAGTGTATTTATTATGGGAACCGGTTTTGCGACAGGCGAAGGAAGAGCCGTCAAAGCAGTACAGAATGCTCTTGAATCACCGCTGCTGGACAGCAGTGATATATCCGGTACCAAAAATATTCTGCTTAATATAATTTCGGGTAAAGAAGAAATTACAATAGGTGAAATAGGTGAGATAATTGAAATTCTTCAGAAAAAGGCAGGACAGGAAGCCGATATAATCTGGGGTAACGGATATGATGAAAGGCTGGGCGATGAAATAAGTGTTACAATCCTCGCAACAGGTTTTGAAACCAATCCGAATATACTTCTTCAGCCTAAGGATGAACCTGAAAGATTTGGTTTGGAAGACGTGCAGGAAGAACCGTCTGAGGCTGCATTTGAAGAGGAACCGGAATTTGTAATTGAATCCGAATCGGAGTCGGCAAAAATATTTGTTTTTGAAGAGGCATTCAGTCAGGATAAAAAAGTAAAGGATAATAAGACCGAATCTCCCAAATCAGGACGCGGATTAACCATATTTTCAACAAAAAACAAGGA
>CAZXTX010000062.1:8683-11884 GCA_964643695.1 uncultured Mariniphaga sp.
GGAAGTTAAGGAAACTGCGAGTGAAGAAAGTACCAATTCGTGGTTTTTAAAAAATTTCGGTTTTGGGAAATTTTTTGATGATGATGATCAGCCAATTGAGTGATTAAAAATTATAAAAACAGAAAATATATTTGAAACATGGACAATATTGAAAATTTTGATATACCCGAAATAACAGATTCAGCAATAAAAGTTATAGGTGTTGGCGGCGGTGGCGGCAATGCAATCAATCACATGTTCAGACAGGGAATTCGCGATGTGAGTTTTGTAATTTGCAATACCGACCGGCAGGCATTGAAGTCGAGTCCCGTACCGTTAAAAGTGCAGCTTGGCTCGTCACTAACGGAGGGGCGCGGTGCCGGAAACAGGCCTGAAGTGGGCAGGGAGGCAGCTCTTGAAAACATTGAAGATGTTAAAAAAGTGCTTTCCGGAAATACCAAAATGGTTTTTATAACAGCCGGAATGGGGGGCGGAACCGGAACCGGAGGCGCACCGGTTATTGCAGAGGTGTGCAGCCAGCAGGGATTTGTAACGGTGGGAATAGTTACAATTCCTTTCAGAAGTGAGGGGAAACGAAGATTAAAACAGGCTGTTGATGGTATTAACGAATTGGAAAAGCATGTTGATGCACTGCTGGTAATCAACAATGAGCGAATCCGGGATATGTACGGCGATTTTAAAATCTCTGAAGCTTTCTCAAAGGCCGATAATGTTTTGGCTGCTGCTGCCAAAGGAATAGCAGAAATTATCACCGTTCCGGGATATATTAATGTGGATTTTGCCGATGTTGAAACAGTTATGAGAAAAAGCGGTATGGCACTTATGGGAACAGGTGTTGCAAGCGGCGAAAACCGGGCCGATGAAGCAGTGGAACAGGCACTGAATTCACCACTGCTGAATAATAGTGATATAAGAGGAGCAAAGAATGTTCTGCTCAACATCACTTCCGGAAATGTTGAGGTTACCATGGATGAGGTGACAAGAATTATTGAATACCTTCAGAATAAAGCCGGATTTGAAGCTGACCTGATATGGGGTAACGGAATTGATGAAAATCTGGATGATGAAATTTCGGTAACACTTATTGCCACAGGATTTGGAAAAAGTGCTTTTTACAATTTTGGACACGAGGAGAAAATTGAAAAAGTTGTATTGCCCCTGAATACGGATGAAAAAAAAAGTGGAAGTAAACATCAGCAGAATATTAACATAAAATCTTCAGATTTAAAATCAAATCAGAAAATTTTTGAGTTTCCGGGTAGTGCCGGAGGAAAAAATGATGACAAAAATGAATTTGAAGAACTTTATCCCGAAACTGTAAAAAAGAGAAAATTTAAAGAGGGAAATGTGAAAATTGATTTTGACACCGTTTCGGAAGAAGAACTCGACGAGCTGGAGAATGTTCCTGCCTATGAGCGCAGACAGCTGAAAATGAACGATCCCAAATTGTCAAAAAAGTTTTCAAATTATTCGGTTACCAGTAAAAATAAGCTGACTGACCGAAACTCATATCTTCATGATCAGGTGGATTAAAAAAACGGATATTATGCTGCTTTCTGAAAAAATAGACAATGATATAAAGGCTGCAATGAAAGCCCGTGAAAAAGTGAAACTTGAAGCTTTGCGGATTATTAAAAAAAGTTTTACCGAGGCGCGAACCGCCAAAGGTGCAGTTTCTGAACTAACCGATAATGATTTACTGAAGATTATTGCAAAACTGGCAAAGCAGGGTACAGATTCAGCTTTAATATACAGGGAACAGGGCAGGGAAGACCTGTATAACCATGAGATGGAACAGGTTTCTGTTTATCGGAATTATCTGCCTGAAACACTTTCGGATGAAGAACTTGAGAAAGCTGTTATGAGAATAATTGAAGAAACCGGCATCACTTCTCTGAAAGAGATGGGCAAAGTAATGGGAATTGCGACAAAACAACTTGCAGGAAAAGCCGGCGGGGCTGAAATTGCAGCAAAGGTAAGGGAGTTGCTTAAGTAATGGATTTTGAGTTGCGATGATTGTCAGTCATCGTAATCGTCATCGCCGTCAGCAAAATTATCGGCATCATCATCAATTATATCTGATTCCGGAATCTGGCTGGACACATGGTCCAGTTCAGCATATTTATCCTCGTAGTCCTGCTTAACTTCATCCTTCAGGAAGCCGTCATCATCAAAATCATCATCATCGTCAACTATCTGAATTGCTTCGTTTTCCGTCATTCTGAGCATATAGTATTTATCCTCGGTTTCAAAGGGCAGTGCGGTTACCTTAATGCCGTTTTTATCGAAAAAATGGATAAGGTTATCTGCAAAACCATCGGAATAAACCAGTTTAATCTGTTCCTGAAGCTCTTTGTCAAGTTTGTTGTAATCTTTTATTATTTTGGGTTTACCGGATGTCATAATCAAAGGCTTTATTTATTTTCTTAAATAATTCAGTTTAATAATAAAAATTTTTAAATCCGCGCAAATGTTTTTTTGTATTAATTACAGCAAATAAAAAGTATCTGTTTGATATTTGCAACAGTTCAAAGATTTTTTTTTGTTTTTACCGGAATCATTTAAGAATTTTAAAATCAATAAATTCAACTTTTATTTATTTTTCTTTTAAAGATGCTGGTATCAGCTTTTTCTGAATTTATACTGTTTCTTCAAAAATCTCAATTTTTTCAATTACATCACCGGCGCGTATGTTGTCAATCACTTCCAAACCGTTAACAACCTTCCCGAAGCAGGTGTGATTTCCGTCAAGGTGTTGAGTGTTTTCGCGGTTGTGACAGATAAAAAACTGTGATCCGCCGGTATTTCTGCCGGCATGTGCCATTGAAAGCACTCCGCGGTCATGATACTGTTTTTCGCCATCGGTTTCACATTTAATGGTGTAGCCGGGTCCGCCGGTTCCGGTTCCCTTGGGGCAGCCGCCCTGAATTACGAAATTCGGAATTACACGGTGAAAGGTAAGGCCGTCATAAAATCCGCTTTTTGAAAGCTTGACAAAATTTTCCACGGTTCCGGGAGTTTCATTGTCATAAAATTCAACTTCCATTGTGCCTTTTTCGGTGTGAATTAAAGCTTTAGTGTTCTGTGCCATTTTTTTTATTTTTAAAACGGCGTAAATGTATAAATTTCCATGATATATTGCCTGTTTGTTTAGATGCTGCCACTATTATTTTGCCGGAATTGTTTTTTAAACTTTGAAAA
>CAZXTX010000063.1:0-11770 GCA_964643695.1 uncultured Mariniphaga sp.
CCCAACTATCTGGTATGGGCAATTTTAACCACTATTTTTTGCTGTATGCCTTTTGGAGTTATCTCAATTGTATTTGCGGCACAGGTAAATTCAAAGTGGCTTATGGGCGATCATCAGGGTGCAATGCAGGCAAGTAAAAATGCAAAATTGTGGGCTTGGGTTTCATTTGGCACAGCAATTATTTTGATTGTTCTGTGGTTTGCCCTGATTATATTCGGCGTTGTTGCCGGCCTCGGACTAAGTGTGTTTGAAGGAATTAATGTATAATTATGAAAAAAACCATAAGTGTGGTTTTGACTGCTTTTATTGTGGCAACCGCACTTCTTTTTTTTATACTTGATCCCGCCAAACATATAATTTTTCCTCGCTGTGTTTTCTATTCCCTGTCGGGTTATTATTGCCCGGGTTGTGGTTCGCAGCGCGCAATTCACAATCTGCTTCACTTGAATATTGCAGGAGTGGTAAAAAACAATGTGCTGTTTTTACCGGCAGCACTTGTTATTATCTATCATTATGTTCATCCGGTAATGAACCGGAGGCTGGGTCTGCGACTGCCAAATATTTTATATATGAAACATACTCCATGGGTAATTTTGGGGATTGTTTCAGCATTCTGGATTTTGCGGAATCTGAGCTGTTTTTCCTTTTTGAGTCCGGCCGATCATATATAATTGCGAAACTGTATAAAAACAGAGGAAGCTTCCCTGTAAAACAGAGCACGGGAATTGATGCTCACAGGTTTCGGGGTGCAGGTTGTGACACAACTATTTTGTCAGTGATTTAAACTTGTATCCTTTTGATGCAAAATGGCGGATAACATCTTCCAGAATATTATAAAACTTATCGGTGCGCGCCGGCTCTGTTCCGGGATGAATCAAAAGAACGGCTCCGTTAAGTCCGCCGGGCTGCTCTTTCTCGAATTGCAGCAGGTTTGCGTATATTTTTACAGAAGATTTATAGTTTTTCATTCCGGGTATGGTATAATCGGCATTTGTACCTGTTCCGTGTGTAAAGTTTATCACTTCAAAACCGAGATTGTTACTCCATTCCACAATTTTGCGGTTATACCACTCGTAGGGCGGCATAAAATATTTTACACTTTCAGGTTTTATGCCAAATTTTCTTAATTCCCTGAAGTTATTTTTTAAATCAAATTCAAACTCTTCTTTAGTAATCAACAGCGAATCCCTGTTGTTCCAGTTGCAGTACAGAAGATGCTTATCGGAATGGGCTCCGATGTAATGGCCCTGTTTAACTATTTTTTTGATTGTTTTTTTAAAATCCGGATTTCGCAGAAAATTTCCGGTAAAGAAGAACGAACCTTTAATATCATATTTTTCAAGCACTTTTAAAATATGTTCACTGCCTTCGAACCGGCTGTCGGCAGTAAAAGCAAGAAAGATATTTTTCTCTTCGGGATTTATACGAATAACTGCACCCTGTGAATCCTTCATGTCCTTGGGTTCATCCTCTGCCTGCCATGCTCCTTTTACAGAAGGGAAAATCAGGAAAGTCAAAAATAAAAGGATATAAATTTGCTTCACAGGGTTAGTTTTTTGTTTTAATATTTTTCTTTAAAATTGAATTTTCAAAGGACGAATCCGTGATTTCAGGATATTTTTTCATTTTCGGCAAAATGAAAATCAACTTTTTTTATTTCCGAATCATCAGGACAGTTTTGGAGCAGCTGCCTGCTGGTTTGTTTCAGTACCGGATGCACTTTGCCGGGTGCAATTTCTTCAAGCGGCACCAGTACAAAAAGCCTTTCTTCAATAAGAGGATGGGGTAATTTCAATAATTTATTCTTTGAAACAATATCATCAATATACAATATGTCAATATCCATCTGACGGGAACTGTACTTTTTGGCTGTTTTTTTACGTCCGAACTTTTGCTCAATTTCTTTTGTTTTGTGAAGTAATTCATCCGGTTCAAGATCAGTTGTTATATGTACAACCATATTCCAGAAGTTTTCTTCTGCGCTGAATCCCCATGGCGGAGTTTCATATACGGATGATTTATTAACCATGGTTCCCAATCTATCTTCAATATAAAAAAGAACTTTCTTTAAATTTTCACATTTATTACCTATATTTCCACCTAATCCCAGAAAAACCTGATACATTGCATGCTATATTTGTAATTAATTATTTAAGATAAAAAAACACCTCTGTTTTAGGGGTTAAAGGTAATGAAAACAAAAAATTAAAAGTCATGAAAGAGTTTTTCAAATATGTTTTGGCAACAATTGTAGGAATTATTGCAGTTTCAATAATTGGATTCATGTTGCTTTTTATGGTTGTCGGTGTCGTTATTTCAGCATCGGACAAACAGGTATCCGTACAAAACAATTCCATGCTGGTAATTGATCTGGAGCGACAAATAGTTGACCGTGCAAAAAAAGATCCTTTTCAGGATCTTGATATTCCCGGTTTTTCCGCAATAAAAACCATTGGCCTGGATGATATTGAAGCTTCGCTTAAGAAAGCCGTATCCGATGATCGCATAAAAGGTGTTTATCTGAAACTGTCAACGGTAAACGGCGGAATGGCATCAGTTGAAGAGATAAGAAATGCTCTTATTGATTTTAAAAACAACTGCGATAAACCGGTTTATGCATATGGCGATTATTTTGATCAGAAATCATATTATTTAGCTACCGCAGCCGATAAAATTGTGGTTCATCCGCTGGGTTCGGTAGATTTCAGAGGATTGGGCGGAGAAATCATGTTTTATACAAAAGCACTAAAGAAACTTGGTGTTGAAATGCAGATAGTACGGCACGGAAAATTCAAATCGGCAGTAGAGCCGTTTATGCTTGAAAAAATGAGTGAAGAAAACCGCGAACAAATGCTTACTTATTTAGGCAGCTTGTGGAACCACATGCTGAAGGGAATTTCTGAAAAAAGAGATTTTACTGTTGAACAGTTAAACAAATATGCCGATGAGGTGCAGTCTTTTAAAATGGGTAGTGAGGCGGTTGAATCCGGTTTTGTGGATGCCGCAAAATATAAAGACGAAGTGTTTGATGATTTGCGGGAAATTACCGGAACCAAGCCGAAAAAAGAAGTTCCAGTAATTGGCGCCGGAAGCTATGCTAAAGTACAGGTAAAAAAGGCAGACAAAGCATTCAGCCGGAATAAAATAGCTGTAATTTATGCAAGTGGTGATATTGGTATGTCAATGGGCAGCAGCGAAACTATAATTGGTGACGAAATTGGCCGCGAAATAAGAAAAGTGAGACAGGACAGTACTTATAAAGCCATTGTTTTCAGAGTTAACTCTCCCGGAGGTGCGGTTTTCGATTCTGAAGTTATCTGGCGCGAAATAAAACTTGCCACTGAAGAAAAAACTGTTGTGGTCTCTTTTGGTGATGTTGCAGCTTCGGGCGGATATTATATCTCATGTGCTGCCGACAGAATTGTTGCCCACCCCAATACCATTACAGGTTCAATAGGTATTTTCGGAATGATTCCGAATATTGAGGAACTTATGAGTAAAAAGCTGGAAATTAAAACCGATGTTGTTAAAACAAATAAAAATTCAGATTTAATTTCTCCAACCCGTCCAATGACCGAATACGAACGTCAGCTTATGCAGAAAAATATTGAAGATGGTTATGATTTATTCATATCACATGTGGCAGAAGGAAGAAATATGACCAAGGAACAAGTTGACGAAATTGGGCAGGGACGTGTCTGGAGCGGCGAAAATGCCCTTGAATTAGGCCTTATTGACCAGTACGGCGGCTTAAATGATGCAATTGAACTGGCAGCTGAAATTGAAGGGCTTGAAAATTACAGAACCGTTTCACTTCCCGCACTTTCTGATCCGTTTCAGATGTTGCTGAAATCGGGAACCGACAATCTAAGAATTAAGTTTCTGAAAAACCAGCTTGGCGATAAATATAAATATTACGAATACCTGAAAAAATCAACGGAAATGAAAGGCATATTTGCACGTATGCCTTATGAATTGGATATAAACTAAAATTTTTTCAGCTTGCCTTAAGCCTCTGAATATTGGAACGATTCATTTTTGCTTCCGCATATTCAAGTGTAATCAGCAGGTAATCAGTTTTTGTAGATGGCATTTCAAACATTGCATCGTTCATTATGCTTTCACATATTGAGCGAAGTCCGCGTGCGCCGAGCTTAAACTCAATGGCCTTATCAACAATGTATTGCAATGCCTCTTCATCAAACTCAAGTTTGATTTTATCAATTTCAAAAAGTTTCTTGTACTGTTTGATAACTGAATTTTTCGGTTCCGTAAGTATTTTCCGAAGAGCTGTACTGTCCAGCGGATTAAGATGCACCAGCACCGGAAGCCTGCCAATTATTTCAGGAATAAGCCCGAAAGATTTTAAATCCTGCGGGGTTATGTACTGAAGCAGGTTATCGCGTTCAATGGCATCTGCATTTTTAGCGGCACTGTAACCAATGACCTTTGTATTCAGCCGGCTGGCAATTTTACGGTCAATTCCGTCGAATGCGCCACCACATATAAACAGTATATTTTTTGTATCAACCGGAATAAGCTTTTGTTCGGGATGTTTGCGCCCGCCCTGCGGCGGTACATTTACAACAGCACCCTCCAGCAGTTTCAGCAGTCCCTGCTGAACACCTTCACCGGAAACATCGCGGGTAATGGAGGGATTATCACTTTTGCGTGCAATCTTGTCAATTTCGTCAATAAAAACTATTCCCCGCTCGGCAGCCTCAACATTATAGTCGGCAGCCTGCAGAAGGCGGGTTAAAATACTTTCAATGTCTTCTCCCACATATCCCGCTTCTGTAAGTACGGTGGCATCAACAATTGTAAACGGAACATGAAGCATTTTGGCAATTGTGCGTGCCAAAAGAGTTTTTCCGGTTCCGGTTTCACCAACAAGTATAATATTGGATTTTTCAATTTCAGTTTCATCATTATCCGCCGGCTGGGTCAGCCTTTTGTAATGATTGTAAACAGCTACGGAAATAATTTTTTTGGCATCGTCCTGCCCTATCACATACTGATCTACAAATTTCTTTATCTGCTTCGGTTTCAGCAACTGAATTCCTGACAGGTCAAATTTTTTATCTTTTTTTGTCTCTTCCTGAATAATAGAGTATGCCTGTTCGGCACATCTGTCGCAAATATGGCCATCAATACCGGCTATTAAAAGATTTACCTCTTTTTTTTCACGCCCGCAGAAGGAACAGGTATCCGCTTTGATTTTATTAGCCATTTACAGTTTTTTTGTATTATCTCTGATTAAAATTTCATCAATCATACCATATTTAACAGCCTCTTCCGAAGTCATCCAGTAATCACGATCAGCATCTTTTTCAACCTGTTTTACAGTTTTTCCGGTATGCTCGGAAATTATGGTGTAAAGTTCATTTTTAATTTTGAGTATTTCGCGTGCGGTAATTTCAATGTCGGAAGCCTGTCCCTGTGCTCCTCCCATCGGCTGATGTATCATTACCCGTGAATGCTTCAGTGCCGAACGTTTACCTTTTGCACCGGCAGTCAGCAGAATGGCTCCCATTGAAGCGGCCATACCTGTACAAATGGTTGCAACATCGGCAGAGATGTACTGCATTGTGTCGTAAATACCAAGTCCGGCATGAACATGCCCTCCGGGTGTATTCAGATAAATCTGAATATCCTTTGCAGGTTCGGCAGATTCCAGAAACAGAAGCTGTGCCTGAATAATGTTGGCAACCGTGTCGTCAATCGGAACTCCCAGGAATATTATCCTGTCCATCATCAATCTTGAAAAAACATCCATTGATGCAACGTTCAGCTGACGTTCCTCAATAATTGTAGGCGAAATATAGTTACTGTAAGCCGAGTTGTACCGGTGAAGGGTCATACTGCTGATTCCGGAATGCTTTACTGCATATTTTTTGAATTCGTTATAATTTTCCATTGTATATCTCCTTTAAAAAAGAAAAACTTTGTAATTCTGTTTATTTAAAAAACGAACTACAAAGTTACAAAAGATATTTTATAACTGTTACCTCTATTTATGAATTGACTAATTCATTAAATTCGTCTCTGGAAACTTCCTTTTCTTCAATGGTAACCTTTGTTTTAATATAATCCAGCACCTTATCTTCCAGTATTTTTGAGTTCAGCCTTTCAATTTCCTCGGGCTTTTCCAGAATTACATTTACAAAGTTTTCCAGATGTTCGTCGGAAACTGTATAAATTCCATACTGTCTGTACTGTGCAAGAGCAACATCCCTTGCAAGCTGTTTGACCTCTTCAAACTCGGTTTTTATCTCATTTTTCTTAATCAGATAGTTTTTTATCAGCTGCCAGACCAAATCTTTCTTAAATCCGTCAAAATCTTCTTCAACCTGTTCATCAGTCAGGTCGGTTCCGGTTTGCTTAAGCCAGCGTTTCAAAAACTCTTCCGGCAGTTTGGGATTTATCTTTTCAATAAATTCATTGATGGTATCACGCGCAAAAAGACTATCAGAAGTCTGTTTAAAACTTTCGGCAATTTCTTCTTTGAGTTTTTCCCTCAGGTCAGTTTCGGTCTTTATATCCGAATCTTCACCATATATCTTTACAAACAGCTCTTCGTTAAGTTCTGCTTTTTGAAAATCCAGTATTTCGGTTATTGTGAAATTAAATGAACTGTTCAGTTCATCGGCCTCCTCATGTGTAATCTTCAGCAGATGGCCCACTTCATGCCTGTCTTCATATGCAGTTACCGGATCAAAAGTAAGAACTTCGCCTTTTTTCTTTCCGATGAAGTCTTTTTTTATTTCCTCGTTTTTAATTAAATCAACCGACAGAAGCACTCCTTCGGGTTTAATACCGTCTTCCTTTGGATTTCCATCCTGGTCAAGCTCGGTAAAATCGCCTCTTACCAGACTTTTTTCAGTGACTTCGTCTGCATCTGTGTTTTGTCCGTACTGCGACTGGAACATTTCAATCTGCTGATCAACTATTTCATCGGTTATTGCAATATTGTAATATTTCAGTTTGTCGTCGGCACTAATTTCAAATTCTATTTTTGGTGCAAGCCCTATATCGAGTGCAAATTCAAAACTTTCGTCATTATCCCAGTCAATATCCTTTTGCTGCTCTAAATTTGAAAGAGGTTCACCCAAAATCTGAAGATTTTCATCTCTTATATATGATGTCAGGGTTTCGGACAAAATTTTGTTGATTTCTTCAACCAGAACCGACTTGCCAATGCGTTTTCGGATAAGCCCGATTGGTGCTTTCCCCGGTCTGAATCCCGGAATTGAAGATTCCCGGCGAAAATCTTTAAGTTTTTTCTCAACCGTTTCCTCATAATCCGGTTTTTCAATTAAAATTTTGATAACCGCATTAACGTTGTCGCTGTTTTCAATGGAAATATTCATACTTGTGTAAAATAATTGTTATGATTATTTAATCAACAAATCACCACCTCAAAAAGGCCGGTGGTGATTGTGCGGACGAAGGGACTCGAACCCCCACGCCGTAAGGCACCAGATCCTAAGTCTGGCGCGTCTACCATTTCCGCCACGTCCGCTTTAAAAAACAGGGCGCAAAGGTAATTATTTTTTTAAAATTCCTGAAAATTATTTCCATTCGACAACAGTTCCTCTTTCTTCGGTCTGAAGTTCTTCCGGAATGGCATCTCTTATTTCGCCCCAAAGCAGATTTATGAGCTTATGTTTTGCAAAATGTCTGGAATATATCAGGCTTACTTCACGCAGTGGTTTCAGTTTGGTGAATGAACGAACATTTGCCTTTCGTTTTTTATCCATACTCAGGGTTGTAAGTTCAGGTATAAGTGTTATTCCGCCTTCTCTGTCAACAATATTCATGAGTGTTTCCAGCGAACCTGCTTCAAAGTGGAAAGGCAAATCACTGTCAATGGCACCTACAAATGAGCAAAGATTTATTACCTGATCACGAAAACAATGCCCGTCGCCCAAAAGCCATATTTCGGGTATAGCAATATCTTTCAGGGTTATCTCTTTCTTTTTTAACAAATCGTTATCAGGATGGGCATAAATGAGCATCTCCTCATAAAACACCGGTTTTTCAATAATTTTTTCTTCTTTAAGCGGTGTAACAACAATGCCCACATCTATTAAATCCTTGTTAAGCAATTTTATAATTTCATCAGTGGTCTGCTCAATTACTTTAATATAAATATTTGGAAATTTTCTTTTATATCTGCCGATGAAAACCGGTAAAAGATAAGGTGCAAGCGTTGGTATGATTCCGATTCTCAGCATCCCCGACACCTGATTTTTATGATCTTTTACAATATTGTTGATCTCTTCTGCCTGCTGCAGCACTATACGTGCCTGTTCAATTATGCGTTGCCCCACATCGGTGGGAATCAGCGGCTGTCTGCTGCGGTCAAAAATTATTATTTCAAGATCCTCCTCAAGCTTTTTAATTTGCATTGAAAGTGTGGGCTGGGTAATAAAACACGACTCGGCGGCTCTTCCGAAATGACGGTAGGTATCCACCGCAACAACATATTCCAACTGTGTCAGCGTGATCATGGCGTATATTTTTGCTCTAAAATAGAAATTAATTATATGATGCGAAAAGAAAGCCCTGATAAACTTGTGCAAACTCTAAAGTCGGAGAAACTGTTTCTGCTGCCTCTATTTTATTTTATCTGAAGTCAATTTCAAACAGATGCAACGGGCAGGCCGGAATGCACAGTTCGCATACCACACATTTGTTTTTATCAAATTCCAGTTTCCATGTCTCTTTGTTCATTATTAGTGCACCGGCAAAACAAACCGCGGTACAGTTTCCGCAGTGAATACACTTTTCCTCCTCAAACCGGATGCGTTTATCGAGTGATTCACAAATAACCTGATGCTCGCTGAGATATTCAATTCCTTTTTCAATATTTTTCTTTTTCCCTTCCAGCTCAAGCAGAAGACTGCCTCTTTTGCCGGGATAGACTTCTGCTTTCAGAATATTTATCCTAATGTCATAATCGCGCACCAGATGATAGCTAAGCGGTTTATCGCTGCTTTCGGGCGGAAAGTTGAGTATATATCTTTTTTTAATCATCGTCTGCCTCCGTTTCTTTTAAACCGTTTAATGAAGCATTTTTATTAAAAAGCTGTACCGGCCGGCTAATTTCAAAACTGCCGTTCTGAAGCCATTCTTTTAGTTTATCGGCAATTATGCGGGCTTTTGCAAGGCTTGCGACCGGAGCGGTACGAATCTTTTTACCGTTTACCTTTATAAAACCCGACTGCAGCTCTTCATAAGTAACCTGTCCGAGTTTTGGTGTGCCCTCAGAGCCGTAATCCAGCACCGATGTTTCAATCTGGCTGTTTCTTATCGATACTCTTCTGGCAATATCTTCATCAAGCACGGGAATGGGTATTCCGATACCTATAAACATGCTTATTCCGTATTTGTCATAATAAACCGCCTGAAGGAATTCGGACGACATCTCTTTCAGATTACCTATAACTGCAATTGTTGCAGCATTTGAAACCGGAATTCCATATTCGTTTTTCGGTTTGCCTGTATTAAACTGAGTTCCGTTCCAAACCACAAATCCCTGTGTGCCGCCAAGAAAAATACGGGTTCCGATACCTATAGTACGCATTTCCGGGTCGTTTAAAAGCGGACTTAGCTCACCGGCTGTTGAATAGGTGGCATTACGCATATTTGGCAGCAGTGTACCCATATATGTATGAATCATTTTGGGCCTGGAATTAACCGCAACATTGTAGTTTTGATAAGCATTTCTCGGGTTAAACAGAGTAAATTCATTGATTGTGTCAATGTTGATTTTAGCTTTAATATGCTTGCGTGGATAACAGTCTGTCCCTTTTCCCCATGCTTCCAGAAGTACATCTTCACCGTTGAGCAGATCCTGTATAACATGTGCACCGCCGTATTCCGGATTTTCAGGATTGCAGGCTGTTACCCCAATGTAACCGTCAACAGCAGCCAGCCCCTCGTAACACGGAACTCCGTTCAGCCTGATTTTTTCCATACGGATGGGCGGACTGGAATGACCGAAATTTATAATTGCTCCCGATGAACACATTGCCCCGAAAGTGGCAGTGGTAACCACATCAACTTTTTCGGCAATTTCTGCCGGACTTGCATTTTCAGCCATCCGGGCAACTTCCTCGGCAGTAAGAACAACTGCATTCCCCTGCTTTAGTTTTTGGTTAATCTCTTCGTAAGTTTTTATTTTTTGCATATTTCTGAATGCTGTAAAAATTAGCGTCTTGCAAAATTAGCTTAAAAACTTCATTTCTTTAAATTGTTTCTAATATTAAGTCGTCCTGGCAAAAAAGCAGAAACAATAAACAGCTGAATAAATAAAGAGAAAATTGAATTTAAAAGCTTAATTTCCGGCTTTTGAAATTATATTTGGAAAAAATAAAAAAATCAGTAATGGCACTTATAAAATCTATTTCCGGAATTCGCGGAACTATGGGAGGCAAACCGGGAGAAGGCCTCAGCCCGCTGGATGTAGTTAAATTTACGGCTGGTTATGCCGAGTGGGCAAGGCAAAACTCAAAAAATCAAAAACTAAAAATAGTTGTCGGGCGTGATGCAAGAATTTCGGGTGAAATGGTCAGTTCTCTGGTAATTTCAACACTAATTGGTATGGGATGCAATGTAGTTAATATAGGCCTTGCAACTACTCCCACAACCGAAATTGCCGTTACCGAAGAACAGGCTGACGGGGGACTTATAATTACCGCAAGCCATAATCCTAAACAGTGGAATGCATTGAAGCTTTTAAACTCCAAAGGTGAATTTTTAGATGCCGCAGAAGGAGCGAAAGTCCTTAAGTTTGCCGAATCTGAAAGTTTTTCATTTGCCGGAGTTGATGATTTGGGAATGGTTACCAAAAAAGATTATCTGGATATTCACATTAAAAAAGTGCTTGAACTTGAACTGGTTGATAAGGATGCAATTGAGGCAGCCGGCTTTTATGTTGCAGTTGATGCGGTAAATTCGGTTGGCGGAATTGCCATGCCTGCATTGCTGAAAGCTTTGGGTGTGAAAAAGATACTTGAAATAAACTGTGAGCCCACCGGACATTTCGCACATTCACCGGAGCCGTTGCCCGAAAATCTTGTTAAAACTTCTGAAATTATTAAAAATGCAAATGCAGATATCGGGTTTGTTGTTGATCCGGATGTGGATCGCCTGGCGGTTATCAATGAAGACGGCAGCATGTTTGGTGAAGAATATACTCTGGCTGCCGTGGGTGATTATGTGCTGAGCAAAACTCCGGGCAATACAGTTTCAAATCTCTCTTCGAGCCGTGTACTGCGGGATGTAACCAGAAAATACGGACAAAAGTATTTTGCAGCGGCAGTTGGCGAAATAAATGTTGTGATTAAAATGAAGGAGGTAAATGCCGTGTTTGGCGGCGAGGGAAACGGCGGGGTAATTTATCCTGCAAGTCACTACGGAAGGGATGCACTGGTTGGTGCGGCACTGTTCCTTACATATCTTGCCAAAACCGGTTTGAAATGTTCGGAACTGAGGAAAACCTATCCCGATTACTATATGTCAAAAAACAAAATTGAGCTTACCCCCGATATTGACATCGACAATATTTTAATGAAAATCAAGGAGAAATATTCTCATGAAGAGATAACCGACATTGACGGTGTTAAGATTGATTTTGAAGAGTCGTGGGCGCATCTGCGCAAATCAAATACCGAACCGATTATCCGAATCTATTCTGAGGCAAAATCACCCGAAACAGCCGAAAAACTTGCAGAAAAAATTATTGCGGAGGTTAATGAAATAA
>CAZXTX010000064.1:0-11754 GCA_964643695.1 uncultured Mariniphaga sp.
CTTTCGGGGTATTGCGGGTATGAAAACTTTTGTTTCCCGGATCCACCCTCTCCGGGCTGTATGCCAGCCAAAAATCGGTATCATGCTTTAATCCGCTTTTCCTTTCAATAATAGGAAGCATAAAATCTTCAGTAGTTGTGGGATAGGTTGTGCTTTCCAGACTGATAAAAGTACCGGATTTCATGTACTTACCTATTTCGATGCAGGCACTTTTGATATAGCTCATATCGGGCTTTTTGAAAATATCAAGCGGCGTGGGAACACAAATCAGCAATGCATCGCACTCGGATATTCTGGAAAAATCAGTAGTAGCCAAAAGCTTTACCTGATTAACAACCTCTTTCAGCACTGCATCCCTGATATCTTTGATATAGTTTGTGCCATTATTAATTTTCTCAACTTTTTCAGAGTTCCTATCAAATCCGATAACTTTCACTCCCGCTTCGGCAAAATTAACAGCTAAAGGAAGTCCCACATACCCCAGTCCGATAATACCGACAACTTCTGTATTGGAGTCTATTTTTTCTAAAATATTATTAACGTAATCCATCTTTAAATTTAAAAAATTCTTTATTAAAAATTATATTTGAAACAACGCCACCTCAGCCAGCAATATTTAAAATCGTGTTTTATGCCTCTAAAACATAAATGTTCAATAAAATTAAAAGTTCTTAACAATAATATATCCGAAAGATTATCTATTTATAATAATAATTTAATTCGGAAGCTTTTTATTCATTTTGTAATTAATCAAATCTGTCTAAACTTATAATTCTCTGTTGTATTCAACCAGAGGAATATTTTTGTTGTAAAATTCGTTTATCAGGGTGCCCACGGATATTCAGGACTACTGTTTTTGATTTTTGATTTTTGCACAGTACCCAAAGGTATAACCACGCTTGTAATAATTTTTGCAATTACTGCCTTTGCATGAATCCTTTCACCGTTACTACTGTAGTTATGAACGGCATCGTAGGAAGCATAGTCGGCAATATTGGCATCACATGAAAAAACTGCATGTACTCTGTCCGTATTTCCAATTTTAACACCTATTCCTAAAATTACCTGTGCCATACTCGGACGCGGCTGTTTTTTTTTAACACCTTTCCGAAAAATTACTTTCGAACCGGCACCTTCTGGCAATTTACTATATGACAGTCTGGTAGAAAAATAGTTAATACCCGCTCCTGCTTCAGCAAACGGATTTACGCTGAGTTTTCGGACACCCTGATTTGAAAATTTAAAAAAATAGTATCTGATAACTCCCGAAACCGATGTCCCTGTGGTTTTATACTCAACAGGTGAATCGAACAGTGTACCTTTAAAAGAAATATGATTTCCCACCGCTGAAAAATCCAGTGGTGAATCACTTTTCCCGAAAAGGCTGAACAACTCCAGCCTGATAACGGGTTCCCAGTGGTTTCCTACGGTACGTCCAAGATTAAAATCAAATGCCAATCCCGGCTGATGACGGAACTCATTTTTCAAAAAAATAAAATCTTTAGAAAATTCACCCCCTAATAATGCAATACCTGTGCCTCCCGAAGCAGTCCACACCTGATGTCCGTTTCCTTTCTGCGGTTTTGCAGATATTTCGGGCAGAAAAATTAAAAGAAAAATTGCATTTAAGAAAAAAAGAAGAACAGGAAAATTGCGGTTTTGTTTCATCTCTTTTAAACCTGAATTATTCATAAATAAAGAAAAGACAGGAGCAATTTACGCTGCTATGATACTGGTTATCAGTACACTTACAACAAAGCACCTCTGTATTATGAACAAAGATAAAAAAAAAAGATAAACACTGAAATTTTAATTCATAAAACAATTCATCCCGCACTTTTCAGTTTCTCATATTTTAGAAATAAAAAGGTAGAAAACCGATTTAGAATCGAACAAATTTAAAGTGATAATATTTTTTTTACGAAACGAATAATTACAGATGTTATAATAAATTCTCAACTTTCTGTTTCTCCATAACCATAGCCATAGCCATATCCATATCCGTAGCCATATCCATATCCATAACCGTGATATTTTTTTCCTTTTTGAACACCGTTGATAATTATTCCAACCTCATCAATTCTATGATTCTCCATCTCCTCTAAAAAAACTTTCAAAGGTTTTTTAAGTGTCTTTTTATGCCTGACGACAAAAACAGCGGCATCAATAAGACGGCGCATAAGAAAAAAATCAGCAACCATGCCAACGGGTGGTGTATCAATAATTACAACATCATAAATAGTTTTCAACTGTTCAATCAGATTAAATAAACTTTCATCCGAAAGCATCTGGGCAGGATTCGGAGGATACGGACCGGCAGGAATAACCTTTAGTCGGGGATGCTTGGTATCATATGTAATTTCTTCAATTGTGGCTTTACCCACAATGTAATCCACAACATTTTTGGCAATTTTTAATCCCAGCGAAGCGGACAAGTTAGATTTTCTCAAATCCAAATCCAATATAACGGCAGTTCTGTTTGAAAGTGCAAATGATGAAGCAATGTTTAATGAATTATATGTTTTTCCTTCCTGTGGAAAAGATGAAGTAACTGCTATAACTGAATTATTTTTTGCCTTGGTTAAAAGCTCAAGCTTAGCACGAATGGCACTGTATGGTTCACTTGCCGGCGAATTTGGCTTATCCAGCACAATTGTGGCACCATCAAATTCCTTAGCATTGTTAAATACCTGACCAATAATAGGATAATCCGTAATTATTTCAATGTCTTCTTTTGCAATAACCTTGTTATTAAAAAAGTCTGACAAAATAATTACACCGGTGGGTAATATTAAGCCCAACAGCAATGCAAGTGCATAAACCATCTTTTTTTTGGGCTCTACCGGACCACTGCCCACAATCCTTGCCGCCTCAATCATATGACTGTTAGGCATGTTTGATGCTTTTGCTATTTGTGCTTCTGACAATTTTTGCAGCAAAAAGGTATATGTCTCATTATTCAGTTTGTATTTCCTCTCAATATTCACAAAATTTCTTTCTGTGGCGGGCAAACGTCTCACCTCTGCGTCAAAATTCCTGACTCTGTGTTTCATATTGTCAAGAGCCATATCCGACTGTGAAATAATGTTGTTGACATTCTCTTTAAGTGAATTTTTAACACTTTCTATTTGTGCATTCAGCCTCAGTATAGTAGGATGATCGGAATCGCGCCTGATAGATGTCTGGCTTGATTTTTCGGTAAGCAGATTGTTGAGCTGCATGATCAGGCTGTTGAGCAAAGGATCCTGAATTCCCATAGCCGAAGGGGCAATTACGGCTTCCAGTTCACCGGATGTGCCTGTATTGATATATTCCCTCAGATAGTGATAATATTTATTTTGTGTTTCAAGTGCCACCCTCTCCTTGTCAAGCTCACGCATCTGCTCAAGAAGCTGCTGCGACTGCTTTGAAATATCTAAAACCTGATGCTGGCTCTGAAAAGATTCCATACGGCTTTCGGAGATACTTAACGAATCACTTATACTTGATAACTGCGAACTAATGAACTGAATAGTACGATTGGCATTCTCATTCTTTTTATCCAGATTATCGAGCTGGTAAACCTCCGTGAGCTTATTTAAAAATGCAATTCCCTTATTCACGTTATAATCACGCAGATTAAGCGTTATTATAGAAGTCTCTTTCCTTTCCAAATCAACCACCAGATGGCTCTGATAATATTTGATCAGCGATTGGGGTGAATGAAACCTGAATTTATACTGATTATCCGAATCAGGAACAAAATATTCATTCAGTAAAATAGTAAATGAGAAATCATCGGTGGTAATCTTTGTTCCGGGAGACACCTCTTTCGAAAATGAAAGATCGGAAATGGTTTTCACTCTTTTTTCATCTGTATAACTGAACACGGCAACATCTTCTGAACTAATGTTAAGCAACAGTTTGCCATCAGATTGAACAGTCAGTATAAAATCGGCATTAATAACCTGATTATGGTCTCTGTCCCAAATAATCTGAAACGGAACCTCACTGTACAATTCAGATGAGGAAAAGCGTCCTGCGGAATAATAGCTTACGTTAAAATCCAGTTCTTCAAGTGTTTTTGAAACAACCGGTGTTGATGAGAGTACAACCATTTGATTATAAATATTTTGCATACTACCCATCATTCCAAGTCCCTGAAAAATATTTTGAGACTGCATACCTGTTCCAACTGAAGAGCTGTTTTTTGTCTCTTCGACAAGCATCGATGATTTTATTTCATAAACCGGTGTTTTATACTGATTATATAAAAATGCCAGAATAAACACAATTATCAAAGCGACAATATACCAATACCAGTTATGAAGACATCTGAAAATGACTTTCTTCGATATTAAACCCTCGTCTTCTGCCTCCCTGTTTAATCGTATATTACTTAATTCTTCCTGTTGATAATTCATTTTCCGAAAAGATTTAATATTAACAATCCTATTGAAATGATTGATGCCGTAATGCTTATGGGTGCAGTGTATGCAAGATTTTTCGCACCATAAACCCTTGTACTGTGTTCAACATAAATTATATCATGCGGCAGAACATAATAATATGGTGAAAAGATAATATTCGGATCTGTAAGATCAAGTTCTTCAATATGTTTACCTTCCGGAAGCTCCCTTATAAGCTTAATGTTTTGCCTGTTTCCATAATCGCTTACATCACCTGCTGTACCCAATGCCTCAAAAATAGTAAGCCTGTTTTTTACCATCAGCTTCTGTCCCGGTTGGTTAACCTCTCCCAAAACAGTGATATTCCGGTTAACGAGTTTTACAAAAACCGAAGCACTTTCAAGATAACCATCCACTTTCTGCTGAATGATTTCCTGAATCTCAGAAACAGTCTTTCCCTCAACTTTTATAACTCCAAGCTGCGGATATGAAATTTCGCCGGAAGAATCAACAAGATAGGTAATAAGCTCAAGACTGTTAATCGAACTGCCGTATGTCCCGCTGGACCTCTCGGTATTTATGATATTCAGAAATGCGGCGTTTTGCGGATTATCGCTGATTACCTGTATAAAAAGCAAATCATTTGGTCTGATGCTGTATTCCTCCGGTAACGGGCCACTACTCAATGTTTCGCCTGTAGGAATTCCGTTCAGATAGGTTAATTTATTTAAAGGTGTACTGCATGCCGAAATCAGCAGTACAACAGTAAACAGCATAAACAGACTTTTAAACATCTGCTGCTTCTTTTTAAATTTAAATCTTTTCATCTGAAAATTATGTGTATTACAATACTTTACATTTTTTTGCAAACGCAAATTTGCAATTAATATTTTTCTAATCAAAAATTAAACTCCTTTGCCACCCTAAATTCTGCTCCTAAGGTCAAACTGTTAAAACTTCCGTAATCTAAGGCCATGGCAAATCCGATTTTTAGCGGAAATTGCATATTCTGATACTGTAAATCAAGTAATCCTGAAAACTGTTTTCTGGCAGAATCGAAAGGAATCCTGTATGTACCCATGTGGTGGATATAAGTTAAAAGGCCTTTCCAGTGCAAACTGCCTGACAAATTTCCTTTAACACCAATATGGTGGGCAAAAAAGCGATTTGAAATTAGTGCATTGCGTCCTTCAGGAATTCCTTTTTTATCAATTTTTACCGGAAAAAAGAGAGGAGAACCGATTATGCGACGATGATATGTAAAACCACTTTTATAAATGCCGTGGTTAAAATAGTTGTCGGGCTCCTGCTTTCTCCAGGTGCCCGTAATTTCATTCCACACGGCTAATGAATCCCGGATACTCTGGTGACGGGTATCTGTATATTCATAAACAACATCAGTAACAAGCCGCTTACTGCCTTTTGCATTATTACCTGAAAACTGAAAATGAACTCCCGCCAAATTATCGGGCCAGTTACGCCAGTTAACTCCCGATAAATCTTCAAAAAGATGGCTTAAATAAAATGAAACAATATTTCCTCTAAACCTTTTTTCAACTTGCAGCTGATAAGTTCCCAGCTGATTACCGGCAATATTGTTCTGATCCATTTTTGGGAATTTTTCAGTTCCGCCTGAACCTGAAATATAAATCAGGTATTCCTTAAAGCCTGAAGGCAGAGCTCCTGTATTCTCATCAGCAGAAATCCCTCCCCACATTACGTAATGCTCAAACCCTGCACTTATTTTCCAGCTCTCAACAGGCTTTACCATTAAATACATAGATTTATGATGAAGTCTTGTATTTTTCACATAGCGTCTGTCGTTCAGCATTCCCTCATCATACTCAAATTTGTAAAAAAGTTTATTGTTTAAAAAGGGTACCGGTTTATATGAAGCTGTTGAAAGCCGTACTTTCGGATATGGCCGTGCATTGTTGCTACGGGCAAGGTTTCCGTTTGATGAGGAAAGGCCACCGTAAAAAAGAGTATCGTAAAAAGCACCGGCAGTGAGCGACCAGCCCTTAAAAACAACTCCGGCAAAGGCATTGTTAAACTGTGTATAGGTTTCCTGCATACCCGAACCAAGCAAAACACCGGCACCCCAGACAGATGAAAATACTTTTTCCTCAAAAGCCGGATTACGATAAATCTTTGCCTCAGCAACATTCAGAAATTTTTCAGACATAACAACTTTACCGTTCCTGCCCGATGTGAACCAGAATGGTGCATCTTTTCCGTTGAAAACAAAAGTGCTGTTTTGAAGGGCAAAAGTTGCCGTATTCTGCGAAGCGGCCAAAATTGCCACACATTGCAGAACTGTGACAAAAAGAAACTTTTTTCTCAATACACGGATCCAACAGAATAATAAATTCATATAATTAAGTTACCTCTGCGGTTAAAAGCAAAATTACGAAGGAATGGTATGATTGCAACAATTCGGGCTTCAGAATTGCTGAAGAAATGCCAAAGACGGGAGACTTAAAATCACAAAACATTGAAAATTATAAATTTGAGATAACAATAAATACATATTTAATATTCAAACAGCCACTTAAAAAGCAAATGAGCATTAATAAAAGGAACTTTTATTTGCTACGTGCCTTATGGAATACAATATTTATGAAAATCTTCTGAAAGTATTTCAAATCGGTGAGAAATCGGTTTTTTTCGTACTGCTCCAGATAGTTTAGTTCCGATGCCACTATTTCATCCAGCGTCTGTGGCATATCGGCATAGTATGGCGGAAATAATCCGGGTTTGTACTGAATCCGCTTTTCTCTCAACTCTCTGGGATAAAGGCTGAAATAGTGCTGGCTTATCGGCCTCACTCCAACAAGTTTCATTTCACCCCTGAAGAAATTGATAAACATTGGGAGTTCATCAATCCAGAACTTGCGAAAAATTTTCCCCAATGTGCTTATTCTAAAATCATCTTTAAACTTGCCGCTTTTATCGAGGCTGTTATTCTGATAAACATATTCCTGCAAAAATTCAGAAAACGGATGCATTGTTCTGAGTTTAAAAACATTAAAAACTTTTCCGTTTTTACCGACTCTTTTCAGTTTGATTAATGGACCGAAGGTAGGATCTTCCGGAAAGAGCGGCTCCCTGACTTTACGTGCCACAAAAAAGAGGTTGCCGTCAATAATAATCTCTTGATCTATTTCAAACCCGCAGGCTACCAGTCTGCCCAAAACCTCTGCCCTCGACATAACCCGGTTGTTACCCCGTGTAAGAAAAAAATATATCTTTTTAGTAACCGGAAGTTTCGGAAAAATCCGTTTTAAAACGAAATCTAATGAGTAGTAAATATAATTCAATCCGGCAGGATATTTCTTCAAAATTCTTTTTTTACGGAAGTTTTTAGTTTCCGCCCGGCCTATGAAAGTTCCGCCCGAAATAAGTTTACCGTTAACCGATTCAAAAAACTTGTTAACATAGCGTATGTCATTAACACGTTTCAGATTTACAATATTATCATATATCAATAACTGATTGAGTATGTTAAATCTTGATGTAGTTGAAATTATAAGATTCCCGGAATCGGCAAGATCCATATTTTCATTTAAAAACCCGTAAACATGGTTGCCGCACTCCTCTATTATATATTCTTTACGAGAAGAATCAATTTTTGCTTTAAAAGCCGATGATGCCGGATGCTGCACCTGCTTTACATTATAGGCCTGCTTCTCATACACATCTACTTTCATTATTGCAGTCATAACCAACTAGTTTATTGTCATTGAGTTACTTTTTTTAATCACGAAATTTCTTATCACTTCGTAAATATTCATTATAAACATAAGCTTGAATTTTTTCAAGCACTACAATATCAATCAATTATCTGCCACGGTTATAACCGCAACAAATGACGATTTTAATCGAACATAAAAATACTTAATCCAAAAAAAATATATTAAAAGTCCACTTCTGTTTTATTCAGCCTAAAAGTAATCATTTTTCAGACACACAATTCCATTTTTGGCTAAAAATTTTTTAAACTATAAAAATAAAAGACTAAAGAGCTTTGCTATATGTAATATATTTCTCATATGAACATAAATTCACGGTTTGTTAACGTTCCGATATCTTCAAAGGTTTGTATTTTTAAATAATCTGATATATAACACTTGAATTGATAACATTTTAGCTTGAATAAAAAAATGAAGTTGTGGAATATTACAAATTATGCCTAAACGCATCCTGCAAATTACTATCCGGCTGATACAAATATTAAACATATATAATCTCAGCCTGTTGAAAATGGAAAGGCTTGTTAAAGGCGGGTAAACTTCATCATTTTCGGGTGATGAATTTCTGCAAAGTGCAACCAGGTAGTATTATTTTTTGATGTGAAGATTAATTTGTCTCTTTAAGACATCTAATGGGATAGGTTTTGAAATATAAGCATCACAACCAGCCTGTATAGCCTTTTCTTCATCTCCTTTCATGGCAAAAGCAGTTTGGATAATCACCGGCAAATCAGGAAACTCCGATTTAATTATTTTAGTTGCTTCAAAACCATCCATTACCGGCATCCGAACATCCATCAATACCAGATCAACATGATTTTTACGAAGAAAATCAATACCATCAGGAGGAAAATCAAAATTTATTAATTCATATCCCGATAAATTCACAACACTTTTGAGGTATTCGGCATTGGCGGGATCATCTTCAAAAGAGACTACTCTTTTTTTACCGGATGTTTTCTTTATTGTTTTATCATTTGTCTTTTCAGCATCAGACTTTAAAGCATTGAGATTTCTTAAATTACCATAACTGTTTTCATACAACCGCCTTGGAATTAAAACATAAAATGTAGAACCTTTGCCGGGAACGGATTTTAGCCATATTTTACCTCCAAGCCGTTTAACAATCCCGGAAACAATTGATAATCCAAGACCATTGCCCTTTGTGTTTGTTTGGAATTCTTCTGCTATTTGCCTGAAAGGCTTAAAAATTACATTAACCTCTTTTTCCTCAATTCCAATACCGCTGTCTTCAACATAAATCACTATGTTTTCATCAGAACATTTACTGCTACTACACCCAAATCTGATATGACCGGTTTCGGTAAATTTAAAAGCATTGTCTAACAGGTTACGCAGAATTTGAAAAACCCGGTTTTTATCTGAGTTCATATATTTATTTTCGGGAGAGGAGCAATAATCGATACTGAAATTTATGTTTTCCAGTTTACTCTCTTTTTCCTTTTTCATTATTAGGAATATTTCATCAAACAATGTGTTTACATTGAAAAATGAATTTGAAATTTTAATTTGGTTCGACTGAATCAGTGAAATATCGATAATGTCATTTATAATTGTGGTTAATTTATGGCCTGATTGCTCAATGATTTCACCGTAATAATTAAGTTTTTCACCTTTTATATCACCTGAAATTATAATATTTGAAAAACCAAGAATTACATTCAGGGGAGTTCGGATTTCATGGCTCATATTTGCAAGAAAAAGTGATTTTAATCTGTCACTCTCTTCAGCTCTTTGTTTAGCTTTTTCAAGTTCATCAGTAAGCTTTTTACGCTGTGTAATATCATGCCCGACACCAATAACTCCTGTTATCGCTCCATTTTCGTTTTTTAATGGTATTTTGGTTACCTGCAACCATCGCGGAGGATTTCCCGGCAGCATCTCTTCATGATTAAATATTTTTATTCCCTTTTCAATAACCTGCTTATCATCTTCATGAAATTTGTCCGCAAATTCTTTTGGAAAAATTTCAAAGTCTGTTTTTCCTATTATATCTTCAAGTTTGCTTACATTACAGTTTTCAAGGTCTGCTTTATTTGATAATATTCTCCGGTAATTCAAATCTTTCAAAAAAAGCGCGTCCGGTATGTTATCTACAAGTGTATGTAACAATAAATTGGCTTTGGCTAATTCAAGCTCTATGGTTTTTGTTGAAGTTATATCCTGAACGGTACCCTTAATTGAATGACCATATTCACCTTTAATTTTATCAGGTTTGGAGATTATTTCCACCCATTTTTCCTTACCATTGTTTAATTTAATTTTCAGCTGCTTACTAATTGTAATACCTTTGTTTTTTGCTTCAGTAAAAACTTCTTTATAAGCTTTAAAATCATTTGGATCAATAAAGTAAGAAAACAAATTAAATTTTATCGGAATATCCATTTTCTCTTCTTCAAATATTTCAAAAATCTGATCGGATCCATACAATTCATCATTTTCCGGATTATAATTCCAGTTTCCTATTTTACCGATTTGCTGTGCAAGTTTAAGTTCAGAAACACTTTTATTTAAATCATCCTTTACTTTTATTTTATCAGTTATGTCTTTACTTACGCCATATACAATATTTTTATAACTCTCATATTCAGCGATGGTTTTTATGGTTCTTATCTGGCCGTCACTCTCTCTTTTTATCTGTATTTCCGTTTCATAAGCTTTCCCTTTGTGCAGCAAATCGTCTAATTTCCTATTAAGTAATTCCTGATAATCACTAAGTATATTAGCACGAATTCTACTTAAAGAAAAAATATTTTCTTTATCTCTTATACCGTAAATTTGTTTGAGTCCCTCTGAAACTCTTATTGTATCATCATAAAGATTAATTTCCCATGAGCCAATTTGTGCAAGCTTTTCTGCCTGCTCCATTACACTAAAAAAGTTTAACTTTTTTTGAGTATTGTCTGTTTCTTCAGTAATGTCAGTCAAAATTGCCAGAAGAGTATTATTCTGTATATGATTTATTGAAAGTTTGAAAGTTTTGTGGGATTCTTCGTTAACTCCTCTTAATATTATGTTATGTTCTTTATTTTTAGAACTTAATATCTTCTCCAGAATACACTCCTCATTTTCTTCCTTGTACCTTAAATTATTAAAAAACAGTTCTTTTAAGCAGTGCTCTTTTTCTGTATCTACCTGATAATCATTAGTATGGGTAATTTTTTTCTGTTTGGTGTCAATAATATAATAAGTAGCTGATAAACTACTGATATTTTGTTTTGCAACCATTACAATATCCTCCTTTTGAACCTAATTCATCGCGTTCTTTTATTCACATATAAATCCGATATTTTGCGTCAAAGAAACTTCCTGCAAGCAAATCTAAAAATATTTATCGGAGAATATTTCATTTAGGGCAAAGAACTTTCTTAAATTTTATTAAAACATTTTATCGAGAACTTAATAACTTTATGAATATCAGTGCCTTTTAATTCATAAAAAATATAATCGCAGAAACATGTTTTAAAGCATGTTTTTATTCATTTTTGACGAGATATTTATTGAATTTCATTAAATAAGTTTTACACAAAAGCAATTCTTATACGAATTGTATTTACAAAATAGTCCAAACTGTTTTGTAAATTTACAATCGT
>CAZXTX010000065.1:0-11662 GCA_964643695.1 uncultured Mariniphaga sp.
GAGGTGCAGCGCACCGTAATATTTATCTGCCGATAGGTAGGGATGTGAAAATAATATTGTATATAAAAATGAGGTGCAGATGGAACATGGTTTTTCGGAAGCCGTTTATTATGGAGGATTGTAAAAACAAGAAAAGCAGGCCGGAAGCCTGCTTTTCTTTATAATATAACTTGCTTTTATCAGCCGTCGTTCATTGAGGTTAAAAATTCTGCAATTGAATTTGAACGCATGAGTCTTGTTTTCATGAATTCCATTGCTTCCAGTGAGTTCATGTCGCCAAGGTAGTTGCGTAAAATCCACAGTTTGTCCAAAATTTCCTTTTTTATCAGTAAATCTTCTCTTCTTGTACTTGATGCGGGAATATCTACTGACGGAAAAATTCGTTTGTTCGAAAGTTTCCTGTCAAGCTGAAGTTCCATATTTCCGGTTCCTTTAAACTCTTCAAAAATTACATCGTCCATTTTTGAACCGGTTTCTGTTAGTGCAGTTGCAAGAATTGTGAGTGAACCTCCTTCTTCAATGTTGCGTGCAGCTCCAAAAAATCTTTTGGGTTTGTGCAGTGCATTGGCATCCACACCTCCCGAAAGAACTTTTCCGGAAGCGGGCTGAACGGTGTTGTATGCACGTGCCAGACGGGTTATCGAGTCAAGCAGAATAACAACATCGTGGCCGCATTCAACCAACCTTTTTGCTTTTTCAAGTACAATATTGGCTACTTTTACATGTTTGTCTGCCGGCTCGTCAAATGTGGATGCAATAACTTCTGCATTAACACTTCGTGCCATATCGGTAACCTCTTCCGGGCGTTCATCAATCAGAAGTACAATCATATATACTTCAGGATGATTTGCCGCAATCGCATTTGCAATTTCTTTTAATAAAACTGTTTTACCGGTTTTTGGCTGTGCAACAATAAGTCCGCGCTGACCTTTGCCTACAGGTGCAAACATATCCACAATTCTGGTTGACATGTTGTCGTGCCCATTTCCGGTCAGTTCAAATTTCTCATCCGGAAACAGTGGAGTCAAATGGTCAAACGGCTGCCTGTCGCGTACATACTGCGGACTTCTGCCGTTTATTTCCAGTACTTTAATAAGCGGAAAATATTTTTCGCCTTCTTTTGGCGGACGGATTGTTCCGGTAACGGTATCACCGGTTTTTAACCCGAAAAGTTTAATTTGCGATTGTGAAACATAAACATCGTCGGGTGAATTCAGGTAATTGAAATCGGAAGAGCGTAAAAAACCGTAACCATCCTGCAAGATTTCAAGAACACCGGTGTTTTCCACAATTCCGTCAAATTCATAAAACTTGTTTCCGCCGTTTCTGCCATGGCTTTGTGTTCCGTTCTGATGTTTCTGCTGATGTTGTGGCTGATCTTTTCTGAAATCTTTTTTCTGATGTTTTTCCTGTTCTTTAAACTGACGAGGCTTTTCGTCGTCGCCATATTTTTGTGTATGTTTTTTAATTTCTGTCCTAGGTTTTTCCTGTTTTTCGGAATGTTCTGCTTTTTTCTCAGGAATTTCTTTTTCATCCGGTGCCAAACTATCATCGGGAGTAATACTTTTTGATTTTTCATTAAATCCCTTGATAATGGCTTTTATTTGATCCTGACGTGACTGAACATTGTTATCCTGTTGTGGTGAGTCGGTTTCATCGGGAACGGAAACAGAAACTTTTATTATCTGATCTGATTTTTCACGGCGGGGCCTTCTTTCACGATGGGAATTGTCTTCCTGCTGGTTTTTGTTTTCTGCTGGCGGATCCTGTTTTTTTCTTAAAAAACCTTTAAAAGTTGAACGTTCGTCCTTTTTGGAGTCAGTTTGTTCTTTGGCTGTATTTTTTTTTGCCTTTTTTTCTGCTTCTTTAATAGCCTGCGTGTCTAATATCTTATAGATAAGATCCTGTTTTTTATATGATTCCACACGTTTAATATCCAGATCTTTGGCAATTTCACGCAACTCGGGTACGAGCTTTTTGTTAAGTTCTAAAATGTCATACATTGTATAAATGTTATTATTTCTGTAATAATGAATAAAACTAATTCCGATTAGTTTATTTGGATTAAATAAAATGGAGACGAGAATTTGTTGAAATTCGGTTGCAATAATAGCAAATACTTATTAAAATCCAAAAACCACAAAAAGAAAAGTGCATTCAATTAAATTTTTCTCAACTAATTTAATATTAGAATATTCAGATTAAATCGAAATGTTCTTATTGTTTAATTTGGTCTGTTAATTTTTTAACTTCCCGTCAGACAGATTATACGTATAAAAATTTAAAATGTTTGTTTTTTACTGTAAAAAACCTGATAATAATTACTTTATGTTTTCAGAATCTGATATTGTATTTAATTTTTAACCTTGCGGTTCCTTCATCCATGTAAAACGGGCCTTTATCATTAAAGAAACGTGCATTCCATGCAAATATTATTTCGTTGCCGGGTTTTATTATCCAGTGAAACCGCGATTGCCATCCTGCCATTTTGCTTGCATTGTCGTATTGCATAAAATTGTAAAGAGTGGTATTCGGGCTGAACAGAATGTTTGCATTAGCCTGATATATTGCCGCTGTAAAGTTCCCCTGAGGAAGATTCACAACATTCTGAATAAATGTTCCGCCTAAAAACAGTGGAACTGCAACTTTCCAGTTGGCCTTTAAAATGGCATCACTGCGTTTTCCGTCATAAAAATTTCCAAAACCGTATGAAGCTTCGCCCCATATATTTCGTGCTCCTTTTGTTTTAAGCTGAATTTTGTTTCTCCACCATTTATATCCTCCCTGATTAATAACAAAATCCTTAAAAATATTAAAATCCGAGTAAAGATAATCCTGTTGAAAAGCCAGTGTATAAGTTAATTCTTCACCTGACAGAAAGCGAATTCCCAGCGGTTTTATTTCAATTTCTGAAGTTTCGGTTTTGCTGCTTTTCAGGTTTGAAACGGAATTGAACGAAGCACCGGTCAAAAGTTGCATAATGTACCATTTGTACGGGCGCGGGCCAAGTTCAAAACTGCCGTATGTCTCTTTTATATTTGAACGCGGTACGAAACCCATTCCTGCAATAAAGTTTTCACCAATCTGATGATGCCCGATGCGTGCATTTACCAAATCGTTCGGAAATGTCAGCTGTCCTCCCCAGGCATTGTTGTTGCCTGTTGTATTATCGGTTTTTGACTGCATGCCGAACAGAGTAAGCGAAACATTTTTATTGCCCTGAAACTTTGAGGTTGCCAGTTTTAAGTCGGCACCTGCCACCATATTGGCAGAATCGGCAAGTGTATTTCCATAAGTCCCTATTATGCCTATTGATGACTGTTTTCCCAGATTATGTGAAATGCGTGCAACCGAAAAGTTATTGCCGGTAACAGTTCTCTCATCGTTCATGTGTAAAAGTCCGATATTCCAGTTTTTGTGCTGGCCTGTTATTTTAGCGCCATAATTTATCGGAATGGGCATGCCGCTTTCATCCAGACCCATCCGGCGTGAGAAAAACGGGATAATTCGCTTTGCTGCCGGACTGTTGTCGTCACTCTCCGTGCCGAACTGAAAATAGTTGGCACCGTTCAGAAAAAAGTTGCGCTTTTCAGGAAAATGGAGACTGAACCGTGTCAGGTTAATCTGCCTGTCGTCCACTTCGGTTTCGGCAAAATCGGTATTTATTGTCAGCGATGATTTGAGGCTTGGTGTAATCTGGTAGAACAAATCCAGTCCGCCGTTAAGTTTCAGTTTGCTTTTACTTCCTTTTTCCGTATCTGCCCCTGCAATAATATATGGCGAAATATCAAGTCCGATACCCTGTGTGATATTTTCAATTCCTTCAAGTATGGCTGCATCCGATACCTGAAAACGGTGAGTGTTCAGGTTTGCTTCAGGCCAGTATGATGATTCAATGTTGCTGACAATATGCCTGATATATTTTATTCCCCAGCGGGTGTTTGATTTTTCGAAACCGAGAGATTTAAAGGGAACTGCAATTTCAGCTTCCCATCCGTAATCCTTTACTGTGGCTTTTCCTGTCCACAATCCGTCCCACTCCTTGTTAAAAGCAGCTCCGTTTTCACTAATCAGCGCATCGCCAATGGAGCCGCGCGGGCCTATCTGAAACCAGTATCCGTTTCGCCGGTCTAAGTAGGTATCTAAAATAATCTGAATTCTGTCATCATTCCCGAGGCTGACATCACGAGCCATCTCTTTGGCGGTGATCTTATCCGGCGAATCCCAGCATTTAACTGCAAAATATATGTTGTGCGAATCGTAACAAACCAGAAATTCGGTTTTTTTGGAAACCGGAGCACCTAAATTGGGTTCGCGCTGATAAAAATCTGTAACGGAATATGACTGTTTCCACTCCTCTTCGTTAACATGGCCGTCAATTTGGGGCGGTGTATCCGTTCTGACGGCTTTTATTACTGTTTGCGAATAAACGGTAATGGTTGCAAAAAGCAGAAACAGAGGCAGAAAAAGGAATTTTTTCAAAATGTAAGGATTATATCATTTATGCCTGCTAATTTAGAAAAATGATTCTTATTCTTATTTGTCTGTGAGAAACTTATTCTTTTTTTTGACAGAACAGGTATTTTCAAAAAGAGCCAAGTTGCAATTTTATTTATAAATGGTGTTTACGGCATTGATTTCTTTTATATTTTTGTAAAAAATCAGAGCTATGAGAATAGAATTTGAACGTCCAGATCAGGAAGAATTAGAGGAAGCCGGAGTTTTCGACTGGCCCGTTTTGGAGCATGACGAAGAAAAATTTGACTGGTATTACGAAAAAACCGAGCATTGCTATATTGTTGAAGGCGAAGCAAATATTGTTTCTGAATTTGATGCACTTACTGTTAAACCCGGCGATTATTTAATTTTTCCTGCCGGCCTTGAATGTGTATGGGATGTTCAGTCAAAAATAAAGAAACATTATACTTTCGAGTAAAATAATATCAGTCCGGGGGGTTATAAATAACAGCATACCGATTTACCTTCAAAATAAAACATCATTTTCTTCAGTTTTTAAACATGTTTTTTGTACCTGTAAGATTGTTCAGGTATCAGACAATGATAATTAAACCTGCTTTTATTTATACTTTCTGTTTTAAAAGTTAGATTTGCAATTTAATACACATTATTAAAAAAACTTTAAAAGTTTTGCTTTGTTTCTCATAATACTATTTGATAATATTTAATCAGAGATGGATAAATTTTCATCAATTGGAAACCAGGAGCAGGAAACTATCGAAGACCTTTATCAAACGTACCTCGAAGACCCTGAATCACTGGACAAAAGCTGGCAACATTTTTTTGCAGGCTTTGAACTGGCGCGCACCAGTTATCCGATAAAACATGCGCCTGCAGTACAGTCGGGAATTAACAAGGAATTTGCAATCCTGAATCTGATTCACGGATACCGGCAGCGTGGGCATTTGTTCACCAAAACAAATCCGGTAAGAGCAAGACGCAAGTATTTGCCAACCCTTGACATTGAAAACTTCGGGCTCACCCGTGACGATCTGGAAACAACCTTTCAGGCCGGAGAGGAAATAGGAATAGGGCCGGCAAAGCTGAAGGACATTGTTGAACACCTTGAAGCAACCTATTGCCATTCAATAGGAGTGGAGTACGTATATATAAGAAATCCCGAAGTGCTGGAGTGGCTGAAGGAAAAAATGGAAAACAGCCGTAATTCAATGAAGTTTTCTGATGAAAAAAGAAAAGATATTTTTTATCATCTGAAAATTGCAGTCGGACTGGAAAGTTATATTCATAAAAAGTTTGTTGGTAAGAAACGCTTTTCACTTGAAGGCGGTGAAAGCCTGATTCCTGCACTTGACGGAGTTATTGAACGGGGTGCCGAACTTGGAATTGAAGAGTTCATAATCGGAATGGCTCACCGGGGTAGATTGAATGTGCTGGGCAATATACTTCAAAAGCCGTATAAGAAAATTTTTAAGGAGTTTTACGGGAATGAGTATGAAGACGGAATATGGAGCGGCGATGTTAGTTATCATCTGGGTTATGAAAATGAGGTGGAAACTGATTTTGGCAAAAAGGTTAAGCTCAAGCTTTTGCCAAACCCGTCGCATCTTGAAACTGTCGGCCCCATTGTTCAGGGAATTGTGAGGGCACGGATTAATTCTGTTTACGAAAGGGATTACAAGAAGGCGGCAGGAATAATTATTCACGGCGATGCTGCGGTTGCCGCACAGGGAGTTGTTTATGAAACTATTCAGATGTCGCAGCTTGACGGCTACCGGACTGGCGGAACAATTCATCTTATCATTAACAATCAGGTGGGATTTACCACTTCATATTTAGATTCACGTTCAAGTACTTACAGCACTGATGTTGCCAAAGTTACGCGTTCGCCCGTATTTCATGTTAACGGCGATGATGTTGAAGCATTGGTTTACACAATTAAGCTGGCAATGGAATACAGGCAGAAATTTCATCATGATGTTTTTATTGATATTCTCTGCTACCGGAAATATGGCCATAATGAGGGTGACGAACCGAGATTTACACAGCCGATTTTGTACAAGGCAATTGAAAAACACCCCAATGTGCGTGATATTTATGCAGAAAAACTTTCACTTCTCGGAATAATGCCGAAAGAAGAATCGAGGCAAAAAATAAAGGATTTTGATCAATATCTGGAAGAGAAATATCATGAATCGGAAAAAATTGAAAAATTAAAAATCCGTAATTTTCTCAATGAAGAGTACGACTTTTATGAAAAGCCCTGTAAAAGAATGTTTGACCAGTCGGTTGAAACAGGAGTGAAGCCGGAAAGGCTGCTTGCAATTGCCGATAAAATAAATACGCTTCCAAAAAACCTGACCTTTTTTAAGAAGGTAAACCGTATTTTATCCGACAGAAAGATGATGATGCATGATGACCGGCTGGACTGGGCAATGGCAGAATTGCTGGCTTACGGTACTCTGGTTGACGAAGGCCATCCGGTCAGGCTGAGCGGACAGGATACTGAACGAGGAACATTTGCCCACCGCCACGCATCTTTTGTGGTGGAAGGAACAGACGAAAAGTATTTTCCGCTTAAACATGTTTCTGAAAATCAGGCTACTTTTCATGTTTTTAATTCGCTGCTTTCAGAATATGCAGTAATGGGCTTTGAATACGGCTATGCACTTGCCAAACCCGGCGGACTTACAATCTGGGAGGCTCAGTTTGGTGATTTTCATAATGTTGCACAGGTAATAATTGACCAGTATATTTCATCGGCATTCGAAAAATGGGGATTGATGAATAATCTTGTTTTGCTGCTTCCCCATGGTTTTGAGGGGCAGGGGCCCGAACATTCCAGCGGACGGATTGAAAGATTCTTGGAACTTTCTGCAAATAACAATATTCAGGTAATTGTGCCTACAACTCCTGCAAATATGTTTCATATACTCCGCAGGCAGGTTAAAATGAAGATGAGACTGCCGCTGATAGTTTTTACACCCAAAAGTCTGCTGCGTCATCCGATGGTTCATTCCTCGGTTGGAGATCTGGCCAAAGGCGGATTTCTTGAAGTTATTGACGATTCGGCAGCTGATCCGGATATTGTCGAAAAAGTGGTGTTCACTTCAGGAAGGCTCTATTATGATTTGCTGCGCCATAAGCTCGAAAATGCCGTGAACAACATTGCAATTGTGCGTCTGGAACAGATATATCCGATACCAACAATGCAAATTGACAACATACTGAAAAAATATAACAGGGCTGAAGATATTCTCTGGGCTCAGGATGAACCCGAGAATATGGGAGCATGGCCGTTTCTGAACAGAAAATTGCCTCATTTAAACATGAAACCGGTCTCACGGCCCGAAAGTGCAAGCCCGGCAGTGGGATTAATGGAGAAACATTTACAGGGACTTGAAGAGATATTAAATTCAGTATTTGAAGAGAAAGTGATAGTTGCTTCTTAAAAAAAATCAAAAAATGATAGTAGAAATAAAAGTTCCCAGTCCGGGAGAATCAATAACCGAAGTGGAAATCGGTACCTGGCTTGTTCAGGATGGTGCCGTGGTTCAGAAAGACCAGGAAATTGCAGAGGTGGAATCCGATAAAGCCACACTCACAATTGTTGCAAGTGAAGCCGGAAAAATCAGTATCAAATCTCCCGAGGGCGAAACTGTTGAGGTGGGCAGCATTGTCTGCACCATTGACACAAGTGTTCAGCCCGAGCCGGAAACCGAGGATAAAGCAGATGATACAACTGAATCTGTTCAGGAAGAAAAGACCGTGGAAAAACCGGAAGAGAAACCGGCAGTATCTGAAAAAGCACCGGAAATAAAAGAGCAGAAGGAGTACAGTCAGGTTAAGGTAACCCCGGTAGCAAGGGAACTGATGCAGGAACATGGTATTTCGGTTGATGATATTATAAAGGGATTAAAGCGAATCGGTAAAAAAGAGGTTGAAACCGTATTGAAGGGATCTGCCGGAATACCGGAAATGTTGCCGGCACAGTCTGCTGAAATGTCACGCGAAGAGGAGAGACAGCGTATGAGCCTGTTGCGCAGGAGGCTTAGCGAGAGGCTGGTGTCCGTTAAAAATGAAACCGCAATGCTGACCACATTCAACGAGGTTGACATGAGTAATCTTATGGAGTTGCGCAAAAAATATCAGCAGCAGTTTATCGAAACATATGGTTTCAAGCTTGGTTTTATGTCGTTTTTTGCCAAAGCATCGGTGGTTGCGGCAGGATATTATCCGGCGGTAAACTCACAGCTCGATGGAGAAGAGATTGTTTCGCCCCGTTTTGTGGATATTGGCATAGCGGTTTCAACACCCAGAGGTTTGATGGTTCCCGTTGTGCGAAATGCCGAAAGTAAAACCATTCCGCAAATTGAACTGGAAATTAAAGAGCTGGCCGAAAAAGCCCGCGACAGAAAAATATCGGTTGAGGAATTAACGGGCGGCACGTTCACAATCACAAACGGAGGAATATTCGGCTCTCTGCTTTCAACGCCGATTATAAATCCGCCGCAGTCGGCTATTCTGGGAATGCACAAAATTATGGAACGCCCGGTGGCTGTTAACGGACAGGTAGTAATCCGTCCCATGATGTATGTTGCACTTTCATACGATCACCGGATAATTGACGGGAAAGATTCTGTCGGTTTTTTGGTAAAGATTAAGGAGTTTATTGAAAATCCGGAATTGTTGCTTACCGGCGGTAAAGAACCCGGTAAAATGCTGTTGGGAATTTAGTTTTAAAATTTTCCGAAGTTTCTATCTGTGCATATATTTCAGGCAAAGAGCATAGCCTGTTATAAAAACTGTTGCAAAAATTGCATTTGTTTCAGAAAATGAGTGCCGGTCAAACCATATAACCGGTATGAATAGTATTGCTGACTGAGCAAAAACATACAGAAAAAAACCATCGCGGTACAGTTTCCACATTCTTATCGCTCCGGTAAGCGAAACGGCATACAGTGCCATCAGCAGCGTGAAATATAATTGTGAAACAGCTTCTGTACTGTACCACGACGAGTATTTTACAATAATTTCCAAAGTTTTTTCAAAAAAGAGCGATGCTGAAAAATATCCCAAAAAACCTATTGTACTTCCGATAAAGGTTAGCAGACAAAGGGCACTTAAAAATGCCGGACGTTTTATGATGTTTTGTTCTGAATTGTATTTCTTATTATTCATAATGTGTAATATTTCAAAAAAATGTGCTTCAATTTTAATATTTCAAAAATAGTTAGTTTTCCTTAAGTAATAAATCCTGAGCTTTTTTAAAATGTACTACCTTTAGCCGAAATTTGAAAGTTTAAGATAAAATGAAACGTGACAATCTTGTTTTTGATATAATTCGTAAGGAAAAAGAACGCCAGCTGAGTGGTATTGAACTTATAGCATCCGAAAATTTTGTCAGTGACCAGGTATTAGAAGCTCTGGGTTCGGTTATGACAAACAAATATGCCGAGGGGTATCCGGGCAGAAGATATTACGGCGGATGCCAGTTTGTGGATATGACCGAACAGCTTGCCATCGATCGTTTAAAGGAATTATATGGTGCTGTCTGGGCCAATGTGCAGCCACATTCGGGAGCACAGGCCAATCAGGCGGTGCTGAGTGCAATTCTTAAACCGGGTGACACTTTTCTTGGTCTTGACCTTTCTCACGGCGGGCACCTTTCTCACGGCTCTGCTGTAAACAGCTCCGGAATTTTATATAATCCGGTGGGGTATAAAGTAAAAACTGATTCGGAAGAGGTTGATTATGACGAAATGGAGGCACTTGCAATGAAGCACAAGCCGAAACTGATTATCGGCGGAGCCTCGGCATACAGCCGCGAATGGGATTACCGGCGTATGCGCGAAATTGCCGACAAAGCAGGTTCTTTACTTATGATTGACATGGCACATACAGCAGGACTTATTGCTGCAGAGCTGTTGGAAAATCCGATAAAATATGCTCATGTGGTTACTTCCACAACTCATAAAACACTCCGCGGGCCACGTGGCGGTATCATACTTATGGGAGAGGATTTTGAAAATCCGCTGGGAATAAAAACCAACAAAGGGGTAATTCGCACAATGTCATCATTGTTTGATTCAGCTGTTTTTCCCGGACAGCAGGGCGGGCCGCTCGAAAATGTGATAGCTGCCAAGGCCATTGCTTTTGGTGAGGCACTTGCACCCGAATTTAAGGAGTATCAGGCACAGGTTCAGAAAAATGCAAGGGTTATGGCAGATACCTTTATGGAACTTGGATATAATGTTGTTTCGGGCGGAACTGTTAATCATCTGATGCTGATTGATCTTCGAACAAAATTTCCTGAAATAACCGGCAAACAGGCCGAGAACGTACTGGTTAATGCTGAAATAACGGTTAATAAAAACATGGTTCCGTTTGATACACGTTCACCGTTCCTGACTTCGGGACTGCGCGTGGGAACTCCGGCAATAACAACAAGGGGTGTAAAAGAGGATTTGATACCCGAAATCGTTCAGCTAATTGATGATGTTATTTCAAACATTGACAATGAGAAAATGATAAAGGCAGTGAGTGAAAAGGTACACCGGATGATGAAGGATTTTCCGCTGTTTGCATATTAAACCATAATATTACGGAAGGGCAGTAATTTTTACTTTAAAGCTTTTTATTAATCATAATTTATAACCGCAATGAAAAGATTATTGACGGCTTTTTTCCTGATTATTGCCTTAAACTCATACGGGCAGGACAAGTACAACTATATTCATTTTAACAAACTGACGGAAGTTGCCGGAACAGAATATGTAATTGCCTCTGTTGAAGACCGCGGGAAAATGTTTGATATAAAAAACAGGTATCTGCTGTTTGTAAATTCAGAAACGGGGGAGACAAATCAGGTTGACTTTTCAAGTGATGCCAATATCTGGAAAGTTGAGCAGATAAAAATTGACACTCTGGGAATTAATTTGATTGTGGTTGAGGCAAGGACCGTTGATCTTGACGGAAAAAAAGGAATTGACTGGAATGACCCGACACAGATTATCATTATTTCACCCGATGGAAAACAGAAAACACAGCTTACGGAAAGTAAGTTTTTTGTGAGAACCTGGGTGGTAAATCAGTTATCGGGAACTATAGTGGTAACCGGGCATTACGATACAAACAACAACAATAAATATGACAAAACCGATAAAAGCGAAATTCATATTTATGA
>CAZXTX010000066.1:0-3454 GCA_964643695.1 uncultured Mariniphaga sp.
TGTTTATCTGACTGTTTTAAAACGCATGGGAAATAATGTTGCAGTTGATGAATTTCTAAAACAAAGCTCATCAAATGACCCTGTTTTTAAGTGGGTTTCGGCAATGGTTCGGAATAACAAAGCTGCGGCACAGCAGATTGAAAAGGAAATCAGCACCGGCTCAGAAGGAACGCCATGGGATCCCAGATATTCGGATTCCGAATTTGAACTGATCAAGGCAATTGCAAACACCATAAATATAAATTACTGACAATCAGTAGTTAATATAGTTTTTTTTTTAGTAATTCATAAGAAAAAAATAAACTTGCATACAGCATAAATATTCATTACTTTTTTAAGAAGCTATATTTTACTTCTGTATTATTCATGTTATTTCCAAATTTCAGATGCGGACAAATCTTTTTTTCAACAATCAACTTTTGACAACTTCATTGTTAAAAGTAAAAAATTGAAAGTTTTCCTTAAAGAATACCGCCTGTTTACAAAGTGTTGTGTAGTTTTGTTTCATTACAATATTTTAAAATACAGATAGTAACATGAAACGAGTACATAATGAAAAAACAAACCTTCATCTCATCCTCAATTAACAGAAAGGAATTTTTAAAACGTTCATCTTTGTCAGTTTTTGGATTGGGATTAATTTCTGCCGGTAATCCATATTACAATTTTATTAATTTGAAAAATAACAGTAATCAGCAGGAAAAAAAGACGCTTAGAACAATCACATACAATGTTTTTAACGGTTGCATTGGTTATGTCGGAATAAATGGAAAGGCACTGACCCAGAATGCCCGCAGCACACTTGTTTCAACTGCCAGAGAACTTGGACAGATACCTCAGCGTATTGTTTTGGAACTTGCTCTATATAAGCCGGACATTATTAATTTTACTGAATCACCGGGTGAGGATGTTGTTGCTGAAATGGCTAAAATGCTGAATTTTAATTATGTATTTTTTCCTGGCGGAAAAGACGGTAAAGGTGGTTTCCCCGGAAGTATTTTAACCTCACTAAAAATTGTCAGTTCTCAAAACCGTCCGTTTGCTGACAGCAGCAATCCTGAGGAACTTTTTACAAGACATTGGGGCAAAGCACTTTTACGTTTGCCCAACAACAAAACAGTTTCTGTACACACGGCTCATCTATGGCCATTTAAAAAGGAAGAAAATGATACCCGGATACGGATGAATGAAATTGATGCACTTTTGGCATCGATAAAACATGATTTGGATAATAATGCAGACTCAGTTTTGTTGCAGGGGGATTTAAATCATTCGCCGGATATGCCTGAATACAAGCATTTAAATACCGGATTGCTGAAAGACACATTTGCTGAGGCAGGAACTGAAAACGGTTTTGGTTACACATATGATTCAATTCATCCGGCAAAAAGAATTGACTTTATTTATGCTGCCGGAGAGCTTTCAAAAGGAATATTAAACTGCGAAACTTTAAATCAGGGAAACTTCCGGATGGATATTAACGACCCTAAAGGATTTGTTTTGAGTGACCATTTACCGGTTATGACTGATTTTCAGCTTTAATGATTAAATTGGTTTTTTATTCGGTTATTTATTTGATATTCTGTTTTTTATATTATAATGCAATTTGATTAGTTTAAAAGTGTATAAAACTATTATAAAAATGAGGTTGTTTTCTAAAAAATATATTTTTTTGTTTTTTCCCGTTTTCTTGTTTTTTCTGCCACAAATTGTAATTGCCCAGGAAGAAAGTTATTCTTCTGAAGCTGCTGAAAGTATGATTGCCACCGGAAGAGGAGCTTTACTTCCTGTTTATGCCCCGCTTGCGAAACAAATAACTGAAGATTATAAACTAACAGAACTGACTGAAGGAGTTGGAATTGACCTTGGGGGCGGACCCGGCAACCTGATATTCGAATTGTGTGCACTTACCGGCATACACTGGATTAATGCCGATATAAACCCGAATTATTTTGTAAACTTTTTCAAAGAAGCTGAGAGCAGAGGTATAGGAAGCAGGGTAAGTGCCGTTGTTGCCGATGCCAAAGAGTTGCCGTTTCGCGATAATTATGCTGATATTATTGTTTCGCGCGGAAGTTTTCAGTTTTGGGGAGATTTAGAAAAAGCCTTCAGTGAAATTATCAGGGTACTCAAACCTGATGGTGTTGCTTATATCGGACGCGGATTTGCAAGGGATATGCCGGTTGAGACTGCCCGTTCGGTCAGAAAAAATCAAAAAGGTATGCCCAACTATGATAAACATGAAGTTTCACGGGAATTAGAGAAAATATTTGCTAAAATGGGAATCGGGTCATATCGAATTGAAATGCCTGAACCGGCCGGTGCCGATGATGTCAGTTACGGAATCTGGATTGAGATAATTGCAACGGAAAATAATAAAAAGGCGGTTGCCGGACTGACAAATAATTAAAGATTTCACAAATCGTAATGCAGATTTGACTTAAATATTTATACAATTCCACCAAACACTGTAATTCAGTCCATTAAATATTTTTATAAAAAAATCAGGAAATAAAAACCTTTTATCCTTTTCAAAGTTTTATATATTTATCGGTTTAATTTTTCAAAAACTTAAAAGGTAATGATACAGAAGCGTTTTTTTGTGATTTTGTTGCTTTTAATTTCCATTTTTTATGTAACGGCCCAATCAGACTGGCCTATGTGGAGATATGACAATCACAGATCTGCATCAACTCCTGAAAAACTTGCCGATGAACTCTTTCTGCAATGGAAAGTGGAATATACACCCCGCGAAACTGTTTGGGATGATCCGCTTAATCAGAATATGATGCAGTATGACAGAATTTTTGAACCTGTAGCTGCAGAAAATATGGTTTTTATCGGATTTAACGATCAGGATAAAGTGGTGGCTCTTGATATTGAATCGGGTGAGGAAAAATGGCATTTTTATGCTGACGGGCCGGTCAGACTCCCGCTGACAATTCACAAAAAGAAAATTTATTTTACCGGTGATGACGGTTTCTGTTATGCACTAAATACATCTGACGGCTCACTTGCATGGAAACGTCTGCTGGCTCCTTCGGATAACAAGCTGTTAGGGAACAAAAGACTTATTTCAATGTGGCCTGCAAGAGGCGGTATAGTTATAAAAGACGATGTTATATATACGGCTGCAAGTATTTTTCCTTTGATGGGAATTTTTATTTATGCACTGGAAGCCGAAACCGGTGAAATTATCTGGAAAAATGAAGGTACCGGCAGTAATTATATCCCGCAGCCTCACAATTCGCCTGCATTTGCTTATGTAGCCCCGCAGGGCGCATTCACAATCAGCAGCGATAAATTATTGGTTGCCGGAGGGCGCTCAGTTCCGGCTGCATTTGATCTGGAAACAGGTAAAGAAATCTATTACCACTTAGCTGCTTATAATAAAAATGGCGGTTCTTTTACCTGTTCCAATGATAATGTTTTTTTTAATCACCATCGCGGAAGA
>CAZXTX010000066.1:3554-6177 GCA_964643695.1 uncultured Mariniphaga sp.
TTAATCTGGCGTTACAATACAAATGAAGTTGTAGAAAGATTAATAGCAGCAAACGGAAAGCTTATTGCAGTTACAGAAGCAGGCGGTATCCTTGCCTTTGGAGATACACCCGTTGAAAATGCAACTCAATATACACAAAAGAGATCAGAAGAGAAGATTAATACAACCAAAACAAAAAAGTTAGTTGAAACAGCCGGTATCAATGAAGGATACAGCCTCATTTTCGGGAGTAATAATATCAGTCTGATTAATAATCTGTTGGAAGATACTGAATTGAATATGGTTGTTTATGAGAAGGACAAAGAAAGAGTTCAGTTTCTGAGAGAACATTTTGATAGGGCCGGCATTAAAGCAAGCAGGCTTCATTTTCAGCATTACGACAATAAATTTCCTTCACTTCCCAAATATTTATCATCGCTTACCATAGTTACAGAACCATATTATACCGGGTATGGCGATAAGGATATTCTGGAGCAGATTTACGAAATAACCCGGCCCTATGGCGGCAAAGTGGCAGTAACGACAAAAAGGAAAAAACAGAAGCAGCTAATCGGTGCATACGTGGATTTGGCACTGTATGGTTCAGAAATACAATCGGAAAAGGACTTTATGCTGATAACCAAAACGGGAGCATTGCCCGGTTCATCGCCATGGACTCACAACAACGGCGATATAGCAAATACTGTTAAGTCTGATGATGAGCTCGTAAGGGCACCGCTGGGGTTATTGTGGTTTGGCGGAAACTCAAATCTGGATGTTTTGCCAAGACACGGGCATGGCCCGAGTGAGCAGATTATTGACGGAAGACTGATAATACAGGGAGTAAACAGCATAAGTGCCCGTGATGTATATACAGGCAGAGTTCTGTGGAAACGAGGTTCCGAACAATTAGCCGAGGATAACTGGGAAATTTATTTTGATGAAACCTACGATGAGGAAAATCCGCTTGACCCGAAATACAATCAGGTGCATCTGCCCGGTTCCAATTCGCGGGGCACAAACTATATTGTAACCAAAGAATATGTTTATTTGATTGAAGGAAATGAGTGTTCAGTTATTGACATTACAAACGGAGAAACAGTAAAAGTCTTTTCAGAGTTTGGAAATGAAACACGTGAACTTGGGTATATCGGGGTGTATGAAGATTTACTGATATTGGGAAGCAATTTTGCTGAATTTTCAGAACTGGCCGATGATTCTATCCGTACAAAAAGGCCGAAATATACAAACTTTGATGTTACTGCCAGTCAGGAGCTTATGGTGCTGAACCGTTTCACGGGCGAAAAACTGTGGAACATGGATGCAAATTACGGTTTTCTGCACAATGGTGTTATTGCAGGTGATGACATTCTGTTTTGCCTTGATAAACTGCCTCAGTATATTGAAACAAAACTGAAAAGAAGAGGAGAAGATCTGCCCGAAGACTCAAGACTTCTGTATTTAAACATCAGAACAGGTGAAATAATTCATGAAGAGACCACAGATATTTTTGGAACCTGGCTTGGATATTCTTCCCAATACAAACTGCTTTTGCAGTCAACACGGCCTTCACGCGATATGCTGCACGGCGAAACCGGTGACCGAATAATTACATATAATATTGACACAAAAGAGAAAATATGGGATAAAACAATGGTTTACAACAATCCGCCAATTATTCACAATGACAAGATTTATACTAATGGTGAAGGCTTTTGGCTGCTAACCGGTGAACCGTTAATGGAAAAAGACCCTGTAACCGGTGAAGAGCTAAAATGGGGTTTTAAACGGGAATATGGTTGCGGCATTGTTGCAGCAAGCGAGCACCTGCTTACATTCAGGTCGGCATCCGCAGGATTTGTCAATCTTGAAGCATCATTTGAAGGCACAGGAAGTCTGGGGGGCTGGAAAGCAAGTTGTTCAACAAACCTGATTGCTGCCGATGGTGTTCTCAATTCACCGGATTATACACGAACATGCCAGTGTGCATATCAGAATCAAACTTCACTTGCCCTTATAAACATGCCGTGGATGACATACTGGACAAACAGTAATTATAAATGGGACGGCACTCCGATAAAGCAAATCGGGCTTAATTTAAATGCTCCCGGCGACCGAATGTCGGATGACAACATTCTCTGGTTTGAATATCCGTATGTTTCAGGATCACCACCGGAAATTCCTGTGGAAATTGACACTGTGGGAATAGAAAAAATCAGAAAGGAACCTTATTCGGTTATTTCCGAAAAAACACCCTGGATAAGTTCAAGTGCCCTGACAGGAATCAAAAATTTAAAAATTACTCTGGCTCAAGATGAAACAGTTCCGGAGAGTAATTATACCGTTAAACTTTATTTTTCTGAACTTGAAAATAAAAAACCGGGCGAAAGAGCTTTTGATATATACATTCAGGATAAATTGGTGATAAAGGATATGGATATAGTTTCCGAAGCCGGAAAAACCGATAAAGAAATTATTAAAACGTTTTATGGAATAAAGGCCGGAAGTTCTATGAAATTAACTTTTGTGCCTATAAAAGGCAATTCTTTAATTTCAGGTATCGAGTTAGTTCAGGAAGAGATAACAGAAAATAAATCGGAAGATGAAATTTTTAAAACTGAATATTAGAATATTGGTAATAGCG
>CAZXTX010000066.1:6277-11648 GCA_964643695.1 uncultured Mariniphaga sp.
TATCTTAAAACCGGAAATGAGCAAAAAGATGCAGCCGGACTTGAAATACTGAATAAAACTGTAAAATCATCAGTATTTGGTGATATTATAACAGTAATGGAATTAGACAGAAATAGTACCGAAGAAAAGCATTTTGTTAATTTGCTGCTCAATATTGAAGATGATTTAATGGAAATAAACGAACCAATGCTGTTTGGTGTTTTTGCCAGGCTGAGAGTTCTGGAACCTTTGCTTGCAAAGGGAATTTCTGAAGAGAATATTAATTACATGATTGATTTTCTTACTGCCGACTGCAGCTGTCTCATAAAAGATGATTTGCCGGGAGTAAGCATTCTTTGCGATTTTTCATGGGAAGATCCGGAGCCGGCACTTGTAAACACAATTCTTGATGAAAATCCTTTTTTGCAGCATAAATACGCAAGTCCTCAATAATAATCAAAATGAATCAGGACACAACGGCCATATTCGATTCAGTTACTGATCGTCCCCTACCCAAATGGCTTACAGATCAAAGGGACGGGCTGAATACATACCAGCCGGAAATACTGGTAATGAAAGAGGACCACTCTATTAAGACTTCAATAATTTTAACAGGAACAGTTGTAATTGCAGTCATAGTTTTTATGACTGTTTTATTTTTGTTCAAAAACAAAAGGAAAAACAAAAATGAATCCGTTTAAACTAATAATAAAAGAACTTTTGTACAGAAAAACCGGTTCTATGATAATTTTGCTGACGGTTATTGTGGCAAGTACCGTTTCGGTGGCGATAATTACTTTAAGCAAGGCCAGCGAAAATGAAACCCGGAAAATAATGAGAGAACAGGGGCTGAATCTCTATATCTTTCCGAAGGGAACCAATCTGATTGACTTTTATTCGGTTAATGAAACCGGCACATTCCCCGATAATTATGTTGATATTCTTGCAAATTCACAAACTTTTGATGCCGTAAGGCATCTTACCGGAATTTTGCAGCTGAGGTATCCCGACTGGATTGACCCGAACGGCTCAAAACATCAGATTATAGTTCTGGGATACAAGGATGAAGCGATGCAGCGATTTTTAAAACGGCAGGAGATTATGGGTTTTGATGTGGAAAAAGGCACAGTAAACATTGGAGCTCTTTTGTCAAAAAACATTGATGAGGGTGAGACATTCAAAATAACCGGAACCAACGGAAAACTGTACGAGTTTGAAATTGCACAACGGCTGGAAGAGGGAAAGGGAATGCTTGATCAGGGAGTGGCGTTTAACCTTGACGACCTGCAGGAAATTATGGGAATGCCCGGCCAGATTAATAAAATTGAAGCACTTGGCTGCGTTTGTTACGACGGCAGAATAAATAATGCCAGAAATCAGGTTCAGGCTATATTTTCAGACCTTGAAGTTACCGAAATCAGCAGTATAGCCGAAGCCAGGGAAAACCAGAGGCTAATGATGAACAAATACGGAGCTCTCATAATTCCGTTAATCGTGCTCTCGGCACTTTTAATTTCGGCACTTTTATTCTATTCAAATGTGTCAACCAGAAGATATGAAATCGGAATTCTGAAGGCTACCGGCAAAAGCAAACTATTCATCATTTCTATTATTTTGCTGAAAGCCTTTATTTTGGGGCTTATTGGCAGTATTGCAGGTTTTTTTGCCGGAAGTTTTATTGCTGAAACCTTTGGCAGCGAAATTTTCAGGTTCACCTCATCCGATATAAAACCGCTTTGGAATGTGTTTTTATACACAATAGTCGTTTTCCCACTTTTGTGGATGCTGTCGAGCTGGATTCCCGCGCTGATTGCAACTCAGGTTGATGCAGCGGGTACATTAAGCGGTGAATAACAAATCAGTTAAAAATTTAGAAAACACTACAAAAAGATGCTGCAAATCAACAATCTGACAAAAAAATACAAAAAGGACAAAACCGTTTTTACAGCCCTCGACAACGTTTCCTTTAATGTGGAACATGGTGATTATATCGCGGTTGTAGGGCACAGCGGTTCCGGAAAATCGACACTGCTGCACACAATCGGCGGATTAATCCGCCCTGATTCAGGGAAGGTACTGTTTAAAGGAAAAGATGTTTACACATTCAATAACAGGGAATCAAATATCTACCGTCAGAAGCATGTGGGATTTGTGTTTCAGCAGTTTCATCTTATACCGTATCTTACTGTATATGAAAATATAAAAATGGTTTGCCATGAGCCGTATCAAGCGCAGGCTATTAATGAATATCTGAAAAAATGTTCACTGATTCCTTTAAAAAACAAGTTTCCTTCCGAACTGAGTGTCGGAGAAAAGCAAAGGGCTGCCTTTATACGTGCAATCATCACCAAACCCGATATACTTCTGGCTGATGAACCCACCGGAAATCTCGATCCCGGAAACAGTGAAATTTTAATGTCGCTTATCGATGATTTTCACAAGGATAAAGGAACGGTTCTGCTGGTTTCGCACGACCGCAACATTGCAGAATATGCAACCCGCCGCATTCAGCTTGATTCAGGAAAACTCACAGAATAAAATCACTAAATAAATATTTATAATGAAACGCTTTTTTTTATTTTTCTCTCTTTTAACCATTATTTTTCTTCAAACCGAAAACGCTTATTCTCAGCATAATTATTTAGTTAAGGGTGTTGTTTTTAACAGTGAAACCAATGAACCGATTCCGGGAGCCAATATGATAATTCCCGGTACAAATACCGGAACCAGTACCGATTCGGACGGCAATTTTCAGCTTCACCTGACAGCAGGTGAATATACTTTCAGAGTATCTTCAATAGGTTTTTCAGACAGGAATCTGAAAGTCAGAGTTTCGGATGATTCTCAGCAAACTTTAAGAATAGGCCTGACTCCTAAAAAGCATGAGATTGAAAGTGTTGATGTTTTCGGAACCTATTTTTTACCCGACAGGGATACTTCCATAAACAGAATTCCCGTATCGGCATTGCCGGCAATGACAACAATAAGTGCTCTCGAAATTGAAAAGCAGGGTGCCGTAACCCTTGTGGATGCAATGAAATATGTTACCGGCGGGTGGACCGAAACACGCGGACGGAAAACAAAACAGTTTTTTACAATCAGGGGGCAAAAGTATCCGTACCCCGATTATTCTATAAACGGTGTATGGCAAAAGGAATTTGAAGAGACCGGATATTTTCTTTCTGCACTCGATATTGAATCGGTTGAAATTATCCGTTCAAGCAGTGCTCTTGTAAAAGGATTGTCAGGAATAACCGGTGTGGTGGATGTGAAAACAAAAAAACCGGAGCGCGAAATTTTATCTCTTCTTACCAAATACGGTGAACTGAACAGTTATGTAACAAATTTGCACTACGGCAATAAAATAAATGATTTTTCATTTAATGCATCTGCCGGAATTTTTGGAACCGACGGCCCCAAAGATAAAAACGGTAAGGAGCGTATCAGTAACTTTAATGCCAATTTCGACTGGAAATTAAACACAAAAAACAATCTTCAGGCGGGTGCAACATATATCAGCGGACTGAGGCAGCTTATGAGTATTGACAGTGAGTCGGGAATGCAAAACCTTAAAAACAGGATTGAAAGATATGACCCCGTGCGTACGGTCCTTACATACATAAAACTGAATCATTTTGGAAATGATGGTTCTGAAACCGAAGTTCAAACCAATTTCTCATACAGAGATGTGGATTTTGCAAATTTAAATTTACAAAATGAAGAAACAGCCTGGCACGATGAAAATGACTGGGAATACGGACTTAACGTTTTACACAGCCGTCCGCTAAGTGAAACCAACACACTTCGTTTTGGCGGATTGTACAATCACTGGAAGGCACCCGAGGGCAAACGCTATTATGTTGGTCGGAGCTGTAATGTGCATACATTTTCCGGTGTGGTGGCAAGCGAACAGAAAGTTGGTAAGTTTTTGTTTGATGCCGGTGTAAGGTTTATTGGCGGCCATATAGTTGAATGGGGTGGTTTTGGTATTGAAGGCAGCGCAACAGGCTTTAATCAAGTAAAACCGATTAAAAATGAGGCTGCACCGCTTGAATGGCAGGCTGTTCTGGGTGCAACTTATGTTTTATCAGGTAATTCTTCTTTTCATTACAACTTTGCAGGCGGCAGCATTGCACCCCGTAAAGGTAGTCTGACTGATGACGGCGTACTGCCTGAAAGCGAGGGACGCTTTCAGCACGACCTTGGTTTTCGCTACAAAGCAACCAGCAGAAGTGAAATATCACTTGGTGCATTCTATGCCAAAAGAAACAATGCAATCGACTTCAGTGGTGCAACCATTGTTACCGATAATGATCTGGTAATGGAACTGTACGAAAATATTGACAAGCAAAGTTATGGTGTTGAAGCATCGGCTAAAATAAATGTGCCGGAACTAAACAGCTACTTTTTTGCAAATGCAATGCTTATGAAAGCTGAAAGTAAATCGGAAAACAAAATGGTAAATGACGATCAGCTTCCGCAGGTTGTGCTGAATGGCGGCTGGTATTTTGATTATTCAGGATTTGATGTCAACTTTTTTGTCAATTACACCGGACCATATACCAATAACCGTTTCGTAAATCAGGGCTGGATAAATGAACACGGCGATTATCCGCTTGGTGATTTTGTAAATCTGGATATGAATGCCGGATACACTTTCAAAGGAAAAATTGAAACCCGTTTTTTTGTGGAGGTAAAAAATATTTTAGACCAAAAATTTATGACCGTTGCCGGCTACCCCGATAACGGACGTATGTTTATTGCAGGGCTTAGAATAACCCCGTTTAAATAATAAAGACCGGGTAAGAGTCATGTAAAAAAATATATCTGAAAATATCTTTATTTATAAGATTGAAGGTAAATTACAGTAAGAACCGGTTTGTTTATTTGTTTGTTCCCAACAATAAATTAAGCCGGTTTTTACTTTTATTTTTTACAATCGGTATTAGATTATAATAAAAACACATAAGAATTAAATTTCAAGAATTTCATCCCATCGTGTAATATAACGTTTACTGAGTTTTTCCTGCTTCAATTTCCATTTTCTGTCCCTGCCCTGCGATGCAAGCTTGATAGTATCTCTCCCGAAAGTTTCGTTAATCATATCCACAATTTCATACAAATCCTTCAATTTCGCACGATTAGTTTTGTCAAAAATATTTAATTGCACCTGATTCTCAGGGATTAATCCCGAAACTATTACCCCGGCCTTATGATAATGATATCCGGGTTTGAATATTGCTTCTGCAAGTCTTGTGGCATATTTTGACAAAAACTTGAACCTGTCCCGCACAACCAGACCAGTACCAGCCCACACCCGGTGTTTTCTTGCCTGATTTATTGATGCAGCTGGGGTCAAATGCTATTACAAACCGTTTGCCCGCGTGTGAGA
>CAZXTX010000067.1:0-11623 GCA_964643695.1 uncultured Mariniphaga sp.
CAAATCCTGTAAAACTGGTACTTCAGCAGGGTGAAAAGCTGGTATTGAAACATAAACTGGTTGTTGGCGGAGATTTAACCAATAACCAAATTTCAAAAATTGCTAAAAATTATAAATAAACAATAAATATTAATCAATATGGAATCACAAAAGAATATTAATTGAAGGGAGTTTATTAACACTTCTGTAGTTGCTGGAGCCATGCTTACTGTACCAACCATTATTCCGACAAGTGTATTTGGTGCCAATGATCGTATTAATGTTGCTGTGCTTGGTCTCGGAACAAGAGGTAAGGGTCATGCAAGAGGTTTTATGGCTATGAAAGATGTACAGGTAAAGACTTTATGTGACCCTGATATGAATGTTTTAAAAGAAAGTTTGGTTGATTTTCAAAAATGTTTCAATAAAGAAGTTAAATTGGAAACGGACTTAAGAAGGGTAATGGATGATAAGGATATTGATGTTGTAAGTATTGCAACACCAAATCACTGGCATGCTCTTGCTGTAATCTGGGCCTGTCAGGCCGGTAAAGATGCATATGTTGAAAAGCCCGGCAGTCATAATATATGGGAAGGAAGAAAGATGATAGAAGCAGTTCGCAAATATAACAGGATTGTACAGCATGGTGTTCAGCTCAGAAGTTCGCCGGCAATAAATGAAGCTATTCAACTTTTACGCGATGGTTATATTGGACGTGTGTACATGGCACGGGGGCTGGTATTTCGCTGGAGGCCCAGCATTGGCAATAAGGGATTTGAACCGGTTCCCGATGGCTTAGATTATGATATTTGGACAGGGCCTGCACAAATGCGTCCTTTTACACGTAATTTAGTACATTATAACTGGCATTGGCACTGGGATTATGGAAATGGTGATGTAGGAAATCAGGGAATACATGAAACTGATTTGTGCATGTGGGGGCTTGATGTGGGTTTACCAACTCAAATAACATCAATGGGCGGAAAATATCTTTGGGATGATGCCAAAGAAGTTCCAGAAGTTCTTACTTCAGTTTATAATTACCCTGAAGAAGGAAAAATCATTCAGTTTGAAGTACGGCCATGGGTAACAAATTCAGAAGAAGGTGTTTCAGTCGGTAATATTTTTTATGGCGAGAAAGGAATACTTGTGGTGGACGGATATGACAAATATAAAACTTTTTTGGGTTATGATAAAAAGCCAGGCAAATCAGGTAGTGATGAAGGAGAGATAGAAGCCAGTGAATATGCCAGAGGTGATGTAGGTACAATTGGTCATTTTTCCAATTTTATAGAAGCAGTCAGAAAACGCGACAGTTCCATACTGAACGGGCCTGTTGAAACCGCACATTTGTCGTCAGGACTTGCACATCTTGGAAATATAGCATACCGTCTTGGAAGAATTCTCAATTTTAATCCTGATGCTGAACATTTTATCAATGACCCGGAAGCAGATGCAATGCTTAAACGTAATTACCGCGAACCTTATGTTATACCAGAAAGAATATGAAAAATGATAACCAGAAAAAAATTAATTTTTAACTTATTATAAAAATTAAATATTAACTAAAATTTTATTACAATGTCAAATCGCAGAAAATTTATCAAACAGATGGCAGCAGCCGGTATTGTCAGCAGCATGCCATCAGCATTATTTTCACAGCAAAAATCCTCCTCAGATATGATTTGGGCTTATCTGCTGCATTTGAGTTATAATATGTGGGACGATAAAGTTCCTTTGAAATACAGAGGGGAAAATTATGAATGCACTACTTGCGAAGAAGCAAATGAATGGGCATTTGGATACCGGCCGTTTCTTACTTTTGATGAAGATACATGGAATACTTTACTGTTAGATATGGTATCTGCAGGAATAAATATGGTGGTGTTGGATTTAGGCGATGCTGTTCAGTATGAGAGTCATCCGGAAATTACAGTAAGGGGTGCATGGACAAAAGAAAAATTGAGGAATGAGCTTGGAAAAATGCGGAAGCTGGGGATAGAACCTATACCAAAATTGAATTTTACTGCTGCCCATGATGCATGGCTTGGAGAATATGGACGAATGCTATCTACAAAAATCTATTATCAGGTATGCAGTGACTTAATTGCTGAAGTTATTGAATTGTTTGACACCCCCAGATTTTTCCATTTAGGTATGGATGAAGAAACAGCTCAACATCAACGAAGATTGGACCAGATAATAATCAGGCAATATGATCTTTGGTGGGGAGATCTTTATTTTCTGTTTGGGGAGACTGAAAAACGGGGAGTCAGACCTTGGGTATGGTCCGATTATGCCAGGCGGGATCCTGACAGTTTTTTCAAAAAGATGCCTAAATCTGTATTACAGAGTAACTGGTACTATGATGAAATTTTTGATCTTGAAATACTTGACGAAAGAAGAAAAACTTATGTTAATCTCTATAATGATTTGGAAAAATATGGTTATGATCAATTACCCACAGGTAGTAATCACGCCTGTGATGTAAATATGGAAGGAACGATAGATTATTGCAAAAAAGTAATTAATTCTTCCAGATTATTTGGTTTTATGACAGCCCCATGGAGGCCAACGCTTGCTCCCTGCCTTGACAGACATAAAAATGCAATAACTCAAATTGGAAAAGCTAAAAGTAAATATTAACAATACAATTTATTATTTTTTAAGGAACAAATTCATGTACCTTTAAAATACTAATTTAAAGGATTAGAAATGAAAACAAATCGCAGACATTTTTTAAAGATTGCAGGATTAACAGGCGCCGGATTATCCGGTGTGGCATACTCACAAGGTTGTAATATCTTTTCGCAGAAAGCAGCATCTTCAGTATTGGACCATATTAAAAAAGATGTAGAAAAACAATATTTGCAAACTTTTAATATGTCCGGATATGCAGCTCCTAAACTTGAAAAGGTTAGAGTTGGGATTATAGGTATAGGAGCAAGAGGAATTGGTGCCGTATCCAGGCTCAGCTATCTGGAAGGATTGGAAATAAAAGGGATATGCGATGTTTTACCAGAAAAGGCAGAAGCAGGGAAAAAAGGAATTAAAACACCGGGACATTCACCAGATATTTATTCCGGCAGTGAAGATTCCTGGAAGGAAATGTGCCGCCGGGATGATATTGATTTAATATATATTACCACACCCTGGAATTTACATGCGCAGATGGCTATCTTCTCCATGGAAAACGGAAAGCATGTTGCAACAGAAATTCCGGCAGCCATCACTGTTGAAGAGTGCTGGGATTTGGTTAAAACATCAGAGAAGACAAAAAAACATTGTGTGATGCTTGAAAACTGTTGTTATGACTATTTTGAACTTTTAACATTGAATTTGGCACGAAACGGATTTTTCGGAGATATAATACATTGTGAAGGTGGTTACATTCATGAAATTGGAGAAAGTTTGTTTTTTAGGGGGAAACCTGGAAGAAGCTGGAGATTACATCAGAATATGGCCAGGAACGGTAATTTATATCCAACTCATGGTCTTGGGCCAATTGCCCAAGTTATGAATATAAACAGGGGTAACAGAATGGAATACCTGGTTTCCACTTCAACAAATGATTTTTTGATGAATAAAACTGCAAAAAAGCTGGCTGAATCTGACAATTATTTTGAACAATTTATTGACAAACCCTTTCGTGGAAATATGAATGTAACTACAATTAAAACGATTTCAGGCCAGACAATAATGCTGCAACACGATATTTCCTCCCTCCGTCCTTATTCAAGGCTGCATCTAATAAGTGGCACAAAAGGGATAGCTCAGAAATATCCGTTAGAGCCACGTTTATCCAATAGTTATAGAGAAGGATGGTTCACAGAAGAAAAATTTAAAGAAATTGAAGAGGAATACAATCCGCCAATAATAAAAAAAATGAAGGATATTGCAGAAAAGGTTGGCGGGCATGGGGGTATGGATTTATTGATGGACTGGCGATTGATTGATTGTTTAAGAAATGGTTTACCACCCGATATTGACGTTTATGACGCAGTGTCATGGAGTGTAATCGGGCCTTTAAGCGAATGGTCTGTAGCAAACCGTTCAATGCCGATAGATATTCCTGATTTTACAAATGGTGCGTGGAGGAATAATAAACCACATGATACAACACTATCCAGGGGAGGAACAACAGGAATACGTATTTGAAAATTATAATTGCTTTAATATGAAAAATTGCTTTTTTACAATCAGGTATATACAAATCATTTTCTATTCTTGCATTATTTTAACATCTGTCGCACAAAATAGTAAACATTTAAATACATCGAATTATACAGATCCTATTGAGGTAAAGCAAAAAGCAACTTTAGATTTTCTATTAAAAATACTTCCGCCTGACCGGATTCATAATGGCAGGGTCTCTTATTTGGATGAAACATTTAAAGATTGGTTGAATCGAACTGGAGAATTACCACCTGATTTTGATAATATGCCTTCTATCCCGTTTCTGCCCGACCCTCTGATATTGGATGAGGGGGGTAAAAACATTCCTGTTACAACAATGGAACAATGGCAGGAAAAAAGAAAATGGATGAAGGAACAACTTATGAAATATATTACAGGTACAGTACCACCTGCTCCAGATAATCTTAAAGCAAAAGTTATCAGTGAATCCATGGACGGAAAAGTAACACTTAAACTCATTGAATTATCATTCGGCCCCAATCATGAAGCAAAACTAACAATAGAGCTAATGATTCCTCCCGGGGAAGGGTCATTTCCGGTTTTTATTACACAATGGTATCATAGAGAATGGGCTCAGGTTGCTGTCAGGCGTGGATATGTTGGCTGTATATATGCAGGTTCAGATGGTGATGATGATACTGAAAAGTATTCCGAAATCTGGGCAGGGGAATATGATTTCACACGTCTTATGCGTAGAGCCTGGGGTGCATCAAGAGCGATAGATTATTTATATACTTTACCTCAAGTTGATAAAGAAAAAATTGCATTGACCGGCCATTCTCGTAACGGAAAAACGACTCTCATGGCAGCAGCATTTGATGAACGGATTACTGCATGTATTCCAAGCAGTGGCGGAACAGGCGCAGAAGTGCCATGGAGATATACTTCACAGAATTATGATATTGAAGATATAGCATTACTTGCATGTGCCCAGCCTGCATGGCTGCATCCAAGGTTGCGTTTTTTTACCGGCAGAGAACATAAACTTCCTGTCGACCAGAATTCTTTTATGGCATTAATTGCTCCCAGAGGTCTGATGTTAAGTACTGCAATTTCCGAGGGAGCTAGTAATCCCTGGGGGATTGAACAGGCATTTCAGGCAAGTAAAAAAATATATCAGTTTTTAGGTAATGAAAAGAATTTAGCAATACGTTCCCGATATGGGTTACATAGTGTTTGTGCCAGGGACATGGAAGATTATATTGATTTTTTTGATTTTGTTTTTAAAAGAAGTTCTTATAAGCCTGAAAACAAGCTGTTCTATGATTATTCCTTTGACGAATGGTTAGAGATTAGTGATGAAAAATTAGATTTGAAAAAATTTTCGGAACATTATGACAATGAATTAATTTCATTTAATGATAGTAAGGATATTGTTAAATGGGAAGAAAAAAAGTTGAATATTAAAAAACAAATTCAATGGGCATTAGGTGATGAACCACCTGGTGTGACCAATTACGGACCAGGTAGTCTTAGGAGGTCGGGAAATGGAGAAGTAAGTTTTGGCACTTTTTTAACTCGTCCGCAGGCAACAAATAAAATGGGCAGAATGAATATAAGTCCTTACAATGGATTCGGAGATCAGTTGTTCGGTTACCTTTATTATCCTTTAAATGAAAATGGTGAACTGAAACATAAAAATATGCCTGTTATCATTTATTTGCATGAATATGATTATTCAAAAGGCTTTAATTCTTACCATCAGATTGAAAATATACTTCAAACGTTAACAAATGAAGGTTTTGCAGTTTTCACATTTGACATGATAGGTTTTGGAAATCGCATTGAAGAAGGAACCCGGTTTTATGAGAGATATCCCGAATGGTCGAAAATGGGTAAAATGGTGACAGACGTAAAAGGGGCAGTAGATGCATTGGAAAATTTTGACTTTATCAATAGTAGTCAAATAGTTGTTTTAGGATATTCATTAGGAGCAAATGTAGGTTTATATTCAGCAGCTATGGATGAACGCATTGCAGGAATAATTTCAATTGCAGGTTTTACTCCAATGCGTACAAACACCTTAGAAAAAGGAACTGAAGGTATTATGGCTTATTCCCATCTTCACGGACTAATGCCAAGACTAGGATTTTTTGTCGGAAATGAATCAAGAATTCCATATGATTATCATGAATTATTAGCAACCTTAGCTCCTCGCTCTGTATTGATAATAGCACCTGAATATGATAAAGATGCCCATATACAAGACATTAAACAGTGTATAAAACAAACATCAACTATCAACAGCATATATAATTTTGAAAATAATATTCAGCTTCTGATACCAAATGATATTAACCGTTTTTCAAAAGAAATACTAAATGATGTTGTGGAATGGCTGAAAATAAAATTTAAATAAAAAATAAAATGATGATATTGCTTTATAATTATTCCAACATTATTTCAATAAATTGATAACACTACGATTCTTTAATGTTTATATAATTAAAAAAATGCAAACAGATGATAAATTATCAATTAAAAAAATGCAAACAAACTAAAAAATCACTATTGTTTTTGTTCTCCTCCATTTTTATAATTATTGGAATTAATACTTATGGGCAGCAAAAAATAACATTAAATTCTGGACATTATTCTTTTAAAGTCCCGGAAAATTATCTACAAGAATGCGATAATATTCCTAATTTTTGGATTACTTCTATTAATGATGTAACAAACTATTTATATGAAAATGTAAAAAATGGTAAAATTGAGATAATTGGAAAATCAGCTGGCGGTAGATTAATTCGTTCTATAAATTATGGAAATAGTCGTCAAGGAAAAGGTACTTCTACATTTTCCGGCTCTCTTGGTTTTGGTAATGTTAAGGCTTATCGTGGGCCAGATCATGAAAAAAAAGTTTATTTAGCAATTGCAGCTGTTCATGGTGGTGAATTTGAAGGAATAGTTGGAATGGTAAATCTCATTTCTGTTATTGAAACAGGAAAAGATTTGCGTAATAAAGAATGGCCGGAAATAAATGAAATGGTTAATCAACTTGATCGAATAATTTTAATTCCAATTTTAAATCCAGATGGCAGAGCACGTATTCCACTTAGAATGGAACAATATAGAAATACTGATTACACAGTACATGAATTTTTGAATTGTGGAGGAAACGAAGATGGAACAATTATTGGCTGGCCTCAGATTAAAGAGTTTATTCCTCTTGATTTTGGAAAACCAATTTTTCCAGGAGGATATCCTAATGATGCAGGAGTAAATTTACAACATGATGATTTTTTTGGGAATCGACAACCCGAAACACAAATACTATTTGATCTTTGTGATAAAGAACGCCCAGATTTAATTATTAATATGCATACAGGAGCTAAATATATGAATTTACATCGTCCATTTTCAGAGCCCATTTTGTCATCAGTATTTGATTCTCTATATGTATATATTCATAAACGTTTAGCAACAGAAGGTCTTCAATATAGAACGGATACCATAATTAAAGTTAATCAAAAACTAGTACCAATGGGCACTTTTAATTTGGATGGAGCATTAAATCTACATTGTGGTGCATTAAGTGTAATAGTTGAATCACCCAGCCATGGATTTTCAGGAATTAATAAAGATGGAACTATTGCATTTCATACACCTGATATGCTACTTGATGCACAACTAATATGCCATCAGGAGGCAATGAAGTTTTTAGTTCAATCTGGAGGTAGGTCAGAATGGATTGAGATTATTTCAGATTGAAGTTATAACAGAATTAAAATTATTTTGAAAACCGAAGATTACTGACCTCTCTGTTTGAAATTTCTTACATGCTTTAAAGTTTTTTTGACCATTTATAATAAGCTTCTAATGATGTAGTGCATCTGCTATTATTTTCATCACTGTTCATAACTTATCCCAAAATTTCAATATTTTTTTATCCGATTAATTTACCGGGTGGCTTTTATTTCTTTTTTTTGAAAAGTGATTCAACAAACGGTTTTAACTCAATAATATTCATTTTTATGACATCTGTTTTTGGAAAAACATGGTGGGGAGAACAATGGCTTAATTCGCTGAACAACATTGACTACAGCAACCGATTGCCGCGCGGTGCTTCGTATGCCCGAAAAGGGGCAGTTGAAAAAATTAAAATAACCGGCAACCATATTTCTGCAAAAGTTAGCGGGAGCCGGCCTTCGCCCTATAAGGTGGACATTATCCTGCCACCTTTTTTCGACCCTGAGCTAAGCAATTTTCTCACCTCGTTAACAAAACGCCCAGTGATTATTTCAAGATTGCTGAACCGCGAGCTTGACCCCGACGTACTTGAACTTGCACAGCAACACGGATTGAAAGTTTTTCCCGGCCAGTGGAACGATCTGAAAATGCAATGCTCATGCCCCGACTGGGCTGTGCCGTGCAAACATCTTGCTTCGGTAATTTACAAGGTCTCGGCTGAAATCGACAACAATCCATTTCTGGCATTTTCACTACACAATGTCGATCTATTTTCGGAAATGGAAAAACATGGCATTTTCATCAATAAACAAAACATTGAAATTCCCAAAATACAGAATCTTCTTTTTGAAAAAAACAAGTTGGAAAAAGAATATGATTCTGAACAGGCATACCGGAAACTTTCCTTTGCAAAACTTGCTCCCGTTCATATTCCGTTAACCTCGCTGCTTTCGCCAAATCCGGTATTTTACACAACATCAGGAAGTGATTTTCGCGAAAAATACCTTTCCACACTTAACCGTATTGTAAAAAATACACAGAAAGCTGCCCTCGGAAAAATCGCCCTGCCTGATTTTTTCGCAAATGCATATTCCGAAGAGCAGAATATAAACTATCATTCCACCAACCATGTGCGCCTTGATGAATCGTTAAAGGCAAAAGTTACTGTAAACGAAAAAGAATATTCAGTAAGTGAATTTTTACAACAACTCTCCCAGATTCAAAGTACTAAAACTTTTGATTACCAACCCTCGACTGCTTCGCTGCATACGGTTCTGCATCTTGCACTTCAACTAATTGCCAATGGCGCCATTGTGCCACAAATTGTTCAGTTGCCCAACAAACAGTACGCTGTACGCTGGTTGCCGGCCATGCTCAGTAACGAGGTAAAAAAACTGGTAAACGAACTGGAAACAATACTTCCTCCCGGTGTATTTACCGGCATTTACCGAAATAAACAAAAACCGGTGAATAATGAAGCAGCTTTAAATCTGCTTTCACTGTTTATCACCGAAATTGTCAGTCTTGTAAGTTACAACACAGAAGGAGACCTGTTTCAGCAGTTGTTTTTCAAAAATAAAAGCTATTCATTTTCAGATCCCGGCGAGGAAGCACTTGCAGGCGGCATCATGTCTTGGTTGCAAAAGTTCTATATAACCCGGGGGAACTACCGCCCGGTGTTGATTGTAGAAGAAACAAATGCTGAAAAATTCAGGGTGTTAATCAACATTCAGGATTTAAAAGGATTATGGGAAGAGTCTGTTCCGCTTACCGAAATTTTAAATATTGAAAAATATGCTGACAAGAGATTTGAAATTTTGCAAACGCTAACCCAGCTAAGCAGTTTTATTCCGGGGCTCGATGACTTTATCAATTCCGGCGGGAAAAATGAATTAGTGATGGACACCCAAACCTTTTCCCCTTTTCTGATGCAAATGATTCCCGCTATTCAACTGTTGGATATTTCGGTTTTACTTCCAAAATCGCTACAACAAATTCTTAAACCAAAACCCAGCGTAAAACTAAAAAGCAAAACCACCGGAAAATCTTATTTGCGGCTCGACAAACTTCTTGACTTTGAATGGCAGGTTGCTATTGGCGACACCATCATGAATGAATACGAGTTCAAAAGACTCCTGCAAAAATCGGAAGGATTAATTCGTTTTAAAACAGAATACATTTATGTTGAAAAGCAGGATCTCGAAAAACTTTACAAACACTTTTCGCAGTCAAAGGAACTTTCCCCGGCTCAGATGCTGAGGGCTGCACTTTCGGGTGAATATGCCGGTGCTAAAATATTAATTGACACAGAAGTGCAAGAAATGATAAAAGAGCTGACCGAATTCAAAGAAATTCCAGTTCCAGAAGGGCTTGTGGCACAACTCCGCCCCTACCAGCAACGTGGATTTTCATGGGTTTACCGCAACGCCCGCATCGGATTTGGGTCAGTTCTTGCCGATGATATGGGCTTGGGAAAAACGATTCAGGTTATAGCCGCTGTTCTGAAATTCAAGGAAGACGGAGTCCTTGCTAATCAGCGAATACTGGTAATTGCCCCAACCGGTTTGCTTTCTAACTGGCAGGCCGAATTTCAAAAATTTGCACCGGGCATACATACTGAAATTTATCATGGCCCCCAGCGCGATTTCAAAAAACTGAATAATTACGATGTACTGATTACTTCGTACGGAATTACACGAAGCGATGCCTCAATACTAAAAAAAGGCAACTGGCATTCTGTGGTAATAGATGAGGCACAAAATATCAAAAACCAAAACACAGCCCAAACCAAGGCAGTAAAATCTATTAAATCGGAAAATTTTATTGCGCTGAGCGGTACACCGGTAGAAAACAGGCTGAGTGAACTATGGAACATCATGGATTACAGTAACCGCGGTTTTCTCGGCAGCCTTAAAGAATTTACCGAAACATTTGGCAATCCGATTGAGCAACTGAACGACCGCGAAACGGCTGATAAACTAAAACAGGTAACCGCACCTTTTCTTATGCGCCGGCTGAAATCTGACAAAAACATTATTTCTGACCTTCCCGAAAAAATAGAAATCGACAGTTTTGCCACTCTCACCAAAGAGCAGACTGCTCTTTATGAAAAAACACTGGAAAAGGCAATGGATGAAATTGAGGGAATTACGCCTACCGGACAGAAATCACTTTTTGTACGACAAGGATTGGTTCTGCAAATGATTCTTGCCCTTAAACAAATATGTAACCATCCCACACAATTCCTGAAAGATGGTAAAAAAGATGCTTTATTAAGCGGTAAAACAGAACTCCTTTTCAATAAACTGGACACTATTATAGAAAGTCGGGAGAAAGTGTTACTATTTACTCAGTTTACAGAGATGGCGAGATTGCTTCAACACTTTATTACAGAACGTTATAATCTGGAACCATTGTTTTATCACGGAGGAAACAGCATTAAACAACGTCAGGAAATGATTCACCGGTTTCAGAATAATCATGCCGACAAGGTTTTTCTTTTGTCGCTGAAAGCAGCAGGCACCGGGTTGAACCTGACTGCTGCCAGCCATGTTATCCATTATGACCTGTGGTGGAACCCGGCTGTTGAAAATCAAGCCACTGACCGTGCCTACCGTATCGGACAAAAAAATAATGTAATGGTACACAGGTTTATCACCAAGAATACATTTGAAGAAAAAATAAATGCCATGATTCAGCAGAAAAAAGCACTGGCTGAAATGACGGTGGCAACCGGTGAAAACTGGATTGGAAATCT
>CAZXTX010000068.1:0-11515 GCA_964643695.1 uncultured Mariniphaga sp.
AATATCTCGAATCTAAAAAGCAGAATTATATTATCGCAGTTCGGATGTATCCTAATATTAAATCTGAGATTTATTCTCATAAAGAATGGATAAGTTTAGCCAAAGGCATCGATCTGAATGAAATGTCTTTTTCACATCTAAATGGCAAACCAAGGCGATATATAATAATAAGAAAGAGAGTAGAAGACCGTCCTGAAAGCTCCGGGAAAATTCTTTTCGAAGATTTGCCGGGTTACAGATACAGCTGTTATGTAACCAATATGGATTTGCCCTTGGATCAGATCTGGAATATGTATAACACTCGTGCTGATTGTGAGAACAGGATTAAAGAACTTAAACAGGACTTTGGATTAGAAAATTTTTGTCTGAAGGATTTTTGGGCTACCGAAGCTTCTTTTAGATTTATAATGGTAGCCTACAACATAATAAGTCTATTCAGGCATTTTGCCTTACAATCACACAAAAAATCAACGATGAATACTCTTCGTGTCCATTGCTTTGCATTAGGAGCATGGACTGCGAAACACGCCAATAGGAAGGTCTTGAAGTTGGCTTTGCCTGTCAAAAAACGGCAATGGATGGATGGACTGTTTTCAAAAATAGAAACAACCCCAGACGTTTTTTATTATTCTAATGCATAATCCGGGTTAAATTGCAGTTTTAACCACACAATCCACATCCGGCAAAAGATGCGGATGGGAACATTCTGGTTTATCAGAAGTATCTCTTGGTCTTGTGTCTCTTGGTCTTTATACTTGATACTCAATACTCAGTACTGCTCATCAATCCTCCGACAGGATTTTTAGTGCCGTAACTTTATCTTTTTTCAGTTGTTCAATAAGCTCTTCAACACCGTTAAATTTTTTTTCCTCTCTTATTTTTCCGGCAAAAATCAGTGTAATCTCCTTGTCGTAAATATTTTCTTCAAAATCAAAAATATTGACTTCAATACTCCGGTTATCTGCGTTTTTATTGAATGTGGGGCGGATTCCGATATTTAACATTCCCCGGTATTTTTTTTCCGAAATTATTACTTCCACCGCATATACTCCGTACCCCGGAATAAGTTTATTGGGGTCAGATGCTTCAATATTTGCAGTTGGAAATCCAAGCTTCCGGCCAACGCGCATACCTTCTATAACGGTGCCGTGAAGGGTGAAATGGTATCCCAGAAGCCGGTTGGCAAGGGTAACGTTTCCTTCCTGAAGTGACTGTCTGATACGGGTTGAACTTACATTTGCCTCATCCATCAGCAGCACATCCAGCTTTTCAATTGCAAATCTGAATTTTTTTGAATATTCCGTCAGCTTTTCGAACGTTCCTTCGCGGTTTTTGCCAAATCGGTGATCATGCCCCACAACAAGACAGTGAATGTTCATCTTTCCGACTAAAATTTTCTCAATAAAATCTGAATATGGCAATTGTGAAAACTCTCTGGTAAACGGAAAAATAATCAGATGGTCAATTCCGGATTGTGCAAAAAGCTCCTTCCTCTCATCAATTGTGGTTAAAAGCCTGAGGTTTCTCTCATCGGGTGCTGTAATCAGCCGTGGATGAGGATAAAATGTAAATATTACCGACTCGCCACCATGGCTTTTGGCAAAATCAATAAGCCGGTTTATAACCTTCTGATGTCCAAGATGCAGCCCATCGAATGTGCCGATTGTTACCACCGGTTTGCTGGCTTTAAAATCATTTATGTCGGTATATATTTTCATTTTCCTTTGAGAAAAGCAACGAACTTAAAATATTTTCCTGAATTATAATATAAATAGCTCACGGAAAGTTTTATAACTAAACCAATTCTTTAAATTATGTTATTTTCGTGAAATGTTATTTTTCAAACAGCAGAAAATGTTAATTTTACGCCCTTTGTTAATAAAACGATGATGAATATCAGAAATTTGGTCATAGTATTACTTTCAGCACTGTTTTTAATTGCCAGCTGCGTTAAAGATAAGGATACGTTTCAGGTAAAGGGAAAAATTTCTCACAGTGAAGGGAAAATGATCTATTTTGAAGAACTGAAAGTTGCATCTGCCAAAATGTTGGATTCGGCAAAAATTGATAAGAACGGCGAATTTATTTTTACCGGAAAAACTTCTGCTCCAACCTATTATCTTTTGAAACTGTCCGATAAAAAATTTATCACACTTTTGATAGATTCGCTGGAGCAGGTTATGGTGGTGGCCGATGCGGCAAATTTTGAGAAAAGTTACAGCGTTGAGGGATCATCCGGTTCACTGCTGGTAAAGGCTCTTAGTGACAGGCTTTTGAATACCCGAAAGAAACTGGATTCAATCCAGTCGCTGGAAAATTTGTATAAAGGTAATCCTGATTATCATATGATGCGAAGGGAGTGGAGTGTTGCAAAGGATTCGCTGAAAAAAGCACAGACGGAATTTTCCACAGGTTTTGTAATGGATAATCCTTTTTCGATGGCAAGTGTACTGGCACTTTATCAGAAGTTTGACGACAAGGAGTATGTTGTAAAAGATTTGCACACAATGCGTGTTGCAGCTTCGGCATTAAACAGCTTCTATCCGGAATCGGAGCATGTGAAAGCATTATACAGCAATACGCTTCAGCTTTTGGAAGAGGAAAAAAGTGCCAAATTACAGCAAATGATAAGGGAATACGGCGAGAGTATCCCGGAAATTATACTGCCCGATCCGTCGGGGAAAGAAATTGCACTTTCATCGCTGAGCGGAAAAGTGTTTTTACTTCATTTCTGGTCGGCACTCGATTTGAATTCACGAGTTTTTAATGAGGCGCTGGGTGAGGCTTACCGGAAATATAAAAGCAAAGGTTTTGAAATTTATCAGATTAGCGTAGATGACAGCCGTGAGGACTGGCTCGAGGCAATTGAAAAGGACGGCCTTTCGTGGATCAATGTGGGAGATATGAAAGGAAGCAACCATGCAGTAAGGTTATTTAATATACAGTCTGTTCCGTTTAATTATCTGTTTAATAAAAACGGGGATATTGTTGCCCGCGATTTGAAAGGCCCGGCTCTTGACCGCGCAATTGCAAAACTCCTAAATTAATCTTCAACACTTAATCCTGCCCGATTGACAGATTCAGGTAAAATATATTTTGTTTCGGATGTGCATTTAGGCGCACCGGCATTAAAGAATAATCGTGAGCGGGAACTGCTGTTTGTACAATGGCTCGATTTTATTGCCGCCGATGCCAGAGAACTTTATCTGATGGGCGATATTTTTGATTTCTGGTTTGAATATAAAAAGGTGGTGCCGCGCGGATATACGCGTGTGCTGGGGAGGCTGGCCGATATGGCCGATAACGGCGTAAAAATTCATTTTTTTACAGGAAATCATGATGTATGGGTATTTGATTACCTTCCAAAGGAAATAGGTTTGATATTGTACCGAAAGGAGTTCATTACCACTATTATGGGAAAGAGATTCCTGCTTTCTCATGGTGACGGATACGACAAAAATGATAAGGCATATTTAATTTTGAAAAGATTATTTAACAGCAGAAAACTTCAGTGGTGCTTTGCAAGGCTGCATCCCAACCTTGCATTTTATTTAGCTCATAAGTGGTCAAAATCAAGTCGTTTGTCAAAAAATGAGGCTGACGAGAAAGAATTTAAGGTTAAGAATGAAGCTATATACCTGTATGCCCAAAATTATTTAAGCAGTGAGTGGATAGATTATTTTATCTTTGGCCACCGGCATCGCATTGCCGATGTTGAGGTTGCAAAACAGTCGAGACTTATTTTATTGGGCGACTGGATAACAAATTTTTCATATGGTGTTTTTGACGGAGAAAACTTTGTTTTAAATAAATTTGAACAGTAGGGTTTTATATAGAAAACAGTTATGACAAAAAATATTTATACCCAAATAGCAGGAACCGGAAGTTATATTCCGCCAAAAGTAATTAAGAACAGTGATTTTTTAAATAATGAATTTTACGACTCATCTACGAAAAAGCCGTTTGACAAGCCGAATGAGGAGATAATTCAAAAGTTTTACGAAATTACAAATATTGAAGAGCGGAGATATGTTGCTGACGATCAGGAGACTTCTGACCTTGCGGTTTTGGCGGTAAAGGATGCTTATGAATCGGCAGGCATTTCAAAAGAAAGCTTTGATTTTATAATTGTGGCACACAATTTTGGTGATGTAAAGAACGGAAATACCAGTATTGACACACTTCCCAGTCTTGCCAACAAGGTTAAAATGAAACTAAATATTAATAATCCCGCCACCATCTGTCACGATCTTATTTCCGGATGTCCCGGCTGGACTCAGTCAATGATTCTTGCCGACGCCTATATAAAAAGCGGAATAATGAAACGCGGGGTTGTTGTAGGTGCCGATGTGCTTTCACGTATCTCCGATCCGCACGACCGCGACACGATGATATATGCGGATGGTGCCGGCGCAACCATAGTTGAGGCTGTGGAAAGTGATGAACCTGCAGGAATTATTTCACATGCAAGCCGTTCCGATTCAATTGTGTATGCCAGTCTTCTCACAATGGGAGCTTCCAATAATCCTGATGCAGGAGAGAAGGAACTTCGGATAAAAATGGCAGGCCACAGGCTTTATGTTTATGCATTGCAGCATGTTCCCGGTGTGGTAAAGGAGAGTATCGACAAGGCAAACCTGCATTTAAGAGATATTAAAAAGGTTTTTATCCATCAGGCAAATGAAAAAATGGACGAGGCAATTTTAAGCGGCCTGTTCAAACTATACGGGGAGAAAAATATACCCGAAGGAATTATGCCGATGAGTATCCGCTATTTAGGTAATTCATCAACTGCAACTGTTCCGACACTTCTCGACCTTGTTGCAAAGAGAAAACTTGAAGGACATGGAATCAGCAAGGGCGATTATGTTGTTTTCTGTTCGGTTGGTGCCGGAATGAATATCAATTCCATAGTTTATAAATGGTAATAAGTAATTCCGTTGTGATGCGGAATTGATTGCCACTTTTGCTAAATTGAGCCGTTATTAATAACTGTTCAATTTTTTATTATATGAGCCTGCATCTTGTGTTACTTGTTGTTGCCCTGATTGTAATTGCCGCTCTGGCAGTTGTCTTTATCATTTATTCAGGAAATCATAAAAAGAGAGACGCACTTCAGAATACTTATCTTGAAAAGGAGAAAATTTTGGAAGCAGCCAGAGTTGAAGCCGAAAACAATGTAAAAATCTGGGAAGAGAGGTTTAATCTGCAGAAAGCCGGATCGGAGTCTCTTGAAACTGAAATTAAGAAGCTGCGCGAAGAGAATGTTTTATTGGTAGGGCAGCGTGAGAAAGCCGGCAGTGAAAATAAAAACCTTCTGGAAAAGCTGCAAACACAGAAAAATGAAATTGAGGAAATTCAGAAAAAATTTACTGCCGAATTTGAAAATCTTGCATCAAAAATTCTGAAAAGACACAGTGAGGATTTTACCATTGTAAATCAAAAAAATATTGGTGAGGTACTAAATCCGTTAAAGGAAAAAATAGTACTTTTTGAAAAGAGGGTTGAGGACACATACCATAAGGGGCTGAAAGACCAGACTGATTTACGGGCAGAACTTAAAAAGCTGTATGACCTGAACCACCGCATCAGTGAGGAGGCAGGCAATCTGACCAGGGCACTTAAAAGCGATGTAAAAAAGCAGGGAAACTGGGGTGAAATGGTTCTGGAGCGAATTCTGGAACGCTCGGGATTGAACGAGGGAGCCGACGGTTACAGCAAGCAGTACAGCGATACAGCAGAGGACGGAAGGAGAATTCAGCCGGATATTGTAATAAACCTTCCCGATAACAAGCATATTATCATTGATGCCAAGGTATCTCTGATTGCCTATGAAAGAGCTGTTAATTCGGAAACTGACGAGGAACGCAGCCAACATATAAAAAGCCATATTCAGAGCCTTAAAAACCATATAAAAGGTTTGAGTGAAAAGCATTACCAGACTGCAAAAAGTTTGAATTCACCCGATTTTGTTTTGTTGTTTGTGCCGATTGAAGCGTCATTCAGCCTTGCCGTTCAGGAAGATCAGGATCTTTTTTCGTATGCATGGGATCAGAAAGTGGTGATTGTAAGTCCGTCAACACTGCTGGCAACCCTGCGTACCGTTGCATCAATATGGCAGCAGGAGAACCAGACTAAAAACGCGCTGGAAATTGCAAGGCAGAGCGGTGCCTTGTACGATAAGTTTGCTGGCTTTGTAAGCGATATGGAAAGTATTGACAGAAGTCTTGAAGCCACACGCAAAAGTTATAATCAGGCAATGAATAAATTACAGACTGGAAAGGGGAATCTTATAAGCAGGGCAGAAAAAATAAGACTGCTTGGTGCCAGAACTACCAAAGAGATGCCCCAGAACATGCTTGATGAGTAAAAAACGGATACTTTTTTTATTACTTTTAAAGCAAAAATGGGTAAGGCATATACATACAGATGTAATCGTTGCGGCCTTGAACAATTGCTTTATGAGGGACATGGTTTTGTTATCCATCCGCAATCAATGGATTCTTACCTGACATCGGGCGAAAAGCTGTTTCATCATAAAACCCACCATGCTCTTGTTCAGTTATCGGAGAAGCACAGCAACCTGTTTATCGATGCCGGCTTTAAAACTTATAAGTGTTCAAAATGCAACTTGCTGTATAATAAAATTGAAGTTGAGGTTAACGGCGGCGATGGTGAGTCAGGAAAGAGAAAGCAGCTGTTTAAAAGTGAATTCCGGTGTACCCGGTGCCGTTCGAGGCTGAAGCTGACCAACATTCACCGTCTGAAAGCTGCAGTTTGTCCGTCGTGTAACAAGCTTTCATTCAGGCTGAATCCTGAAAAGATGGTTTTGTGGGATTGAAAGTTTCGTTTTCAAATAAATAAACTTGCAATTAATGTAAGAACAAGTCCGCACAGTGCAATAATTGTTTCCATTACGGTCCAGCTTTGCAGAGTCTGTTTTTCATTCATTCCTAAATATTTGCTCACGAGCCAGAAGCCGCTGTCGTTAACATGTGAAAGCAGTGTTGCTCCCGACGCAATGGAAATTACCACTAATGCCCGCTGCGGGTCGGTCAGTCCTAATTCACCTATTACCGGAGCAATTAATCCGGCAGCGGTTATCATTGCAACTGTTGCCGAGCCCTGTGTTACCCGTACAACAGCTGCAAGCAGCCACGCCAGAAGTACCGGAGGCAGTGCCGAACCTGCCATCGACTCAGCCATTATCTGACCGATACCGCTGTCAATCAAAACCTGCTTCAACACTCCGCCGGCACCGGTAACAAGAATGATTATACCTGCCGGGCCAAGGGCTTTGGTGCTTAAATCCAAAATTTCCTGTTTGCCCATACCGCGTTTTATACAAAGGAAATAAATGGCAATCAGTGTTGCTATAATAAGTGCTGTAAACGGATGTCCAATAAATTCGAGAGTATCTGTAAGAACCGATTTCGGAACCACCTCTTTTGATACTATTACACCGGTAAAAGTATTGATTAGAATAAGCAGAAGCGGAATTGAGATGATAATAACTATCAGTCTGAATGGCGGAAGGTCTTCCTGATTATATGATTTGGAACTGATATCAAATTCGGCAGGCGGCTCTAAATGAATTATTTTGGAAATATATTTCCCCCATATCGGGCCTGCGATTATTGCCGTGGGGAAGCCCAAAATAATTCCTAATAAAATAACCCATCCGAGTTGTGCATTAATTATGTCGGCTACTGCAACCGGGCCGGGAGTGGGCGGGATAAAACTGTGAGCTACTGCAAGTCCGGCAAGCAGCGGAATGGCATAATAGAGCAGCGATCGTTTTGTGTCTCGCGACAAGGCATAAATAATCGGAACGAGAATAATAAAACCTACATCGAGGAAAACGGGAATGGCAACCACAAAACCGGTAATTACCATTGCCCATGGGGCACGCTTTTCACCAAACTTGTTTATAAGATAATGGGCAAGTGATTCTGCACCACCCGAACTTTCCAGCATCTGACCCATAATTGCACCCAGCCCTACAACGGTGGCCACAAATCCGAGTGTGCCTGCCATCCCTTCCTGAATGGCAGTGGTAATTTCATTGAGAGGCATGCCGGCGGCAACACCTACATATATGGCCGTTATTAAAAGGGCAAGAAAAGCATTCAGCTTTAATATCAGCACCATACAAAGCAGAATTACCACAGCAGAAATAATGATAAAAGCGAGAAAAGGTGCAGACATAACAGATGTGATTTAGTTTATATGTCATAAAAATAAGATTTATCGGACACAATGGATACAGAAACCGTACGATTAATTTTTAAACTGAAATCAATATTGTTTAAGTTGCTTATTATTAGAAGTATAGTGTGTATGCCTGCTTTTCTGCCGACAAGCAGTAAAGTCGGGAAACCTGCATGTTTTACGATAGTCAGACAGGCAGGGGGTTCAGATAATTTTAATTATTTTTAAGAGTGTAAATACCTTATATAAATGTTTCATGTTAACAGGGTTTCTTAGAAACAATTTAAATTAGCTATTTTAGAGAAATTTTTTTTTGATTGTGGCGGGTTCAATTACTTTTGTCCGCATTATATTATATCAACTATTAAATGTAAAATTTATGAGCAAATTTCTAAATGCGTCAGTTGGCAGAAAATTCATAATGAGCATCTCCGGGTTGTTTCTGGTTTTGTTCATTGCTGTTCATTTGACTGTAAATCTGTTACTCATTTTTGATGACAGTGGAGAACTGTTTAATGTTGCTGCCCATTTTATGGATACCAATCCGCTGATTAAGGTGATGGAGCCAATATTAGGACTTGGCTTTCTGATTCATATTATATGGGCTTTTGTGCTGGAATATAAAAACTGGCTGGCACGTCCGATAAAATATTCCGCAAAAAACCCCGGTGTTTCCAGTTCATGGGTGTCACGCAACATGCTTATTTTAGGCATTTTGGTGTTAATCTTTCTTGTGATCCACATTATTCAGTTTTTCTGGGTGATTAAATTCAATCCCGGGCTGATGAATAAAGTTGTAATTGGAGGAACGGAAATGAAGGATACCTACACACTTGTTGCCGGCTTGTTTAAGACAAGTGCGTTTTATGATATTTTGTATGTGATTGGCGGGGTACTTCTCGGGCTTCATCTTTCTCACGGTTTCTGGTCGGGTTTTCATTCCCTGGGGCTGAGTAACAATAACTGGATTAGCCGTTTGCAGATTGTCGGAAAAATTTATGCCATTGTTGTGGCTGTTGGTTTTTCAATTATTCCGCTGTACTTTCTGATTAAATTTTAATTTTGAAAAAGTATTTGACTATGAGTATATTAAATGCAAAAATACCCAAAGGGCCTTTGGCTGAAAAGTGGAGTAACCATAAGGGTAATATAAAAGTTGTCAGTCCGGCAAATAAGCGCAAACTGGATGTAATTGTTGTGGGTACCGGTCTTGGCGGTGCTTCGGCAGCTGCGTCTCTTGCCGAGCTTGGATACAATGTGAAAGCTTTTTGTTATTCTGACAGTCCGCGCCGTGCCCATTCAATTGCTGCACAGGGCGGAATAAATGCTGCAAAAAACTATCAGAACGATAATGACTCGGTTTACAGATTGTTTTATGACACCATAAAAGGTGGTGACTATCGTTCACGCGAGGCAAATGTTTACCGCCTTGCTGAGGTTTCACCAAATATTATTGACCAGTGTGTGGCACAGGGTGTGCCTTTTGGTCGTGAATACGGAGGACTGCTGGCAAACCGCACTTTTGGAGGAGCTCTTGTGAGCCGTACCTTTTATGCACGCGGACAAACCGGACAGCAACTTCTTCTGGGGGCATATCAGGCAATGAACCGTCAGATTTCACTTGGGAAAGTGGAACTTTACAGCAGGCACGAAATGCTTGATGTGGTTATTGTTGACGGCAAGGCACGCGGAATAATTGCCCGCGACCTGATTACCGGTGAGGTTAAAAGGTTTGGTGCACATGCAGTGGTAGTTGCCACAGGAGGTTACGGAAATGCTTTTTTCCTGTCAACAAATGCCATGGGAAGCAACGGCTCGGCAGCATGGCAGTGTTACAAAAAAGGTGCTGTGTTTGCAAATCCGTGTTTTGTGCAGATTCATCCCACCTGTATCCCTGTTCACGGCGACCAGCAGTCGAAACTGACACTCATGTCCGAATCGCTTAGAAACGACGGACGCGTATGGGTACCAAAGAAAAAGGAAGATGCCGAAAAACTTCGCAAAGGGGAATTAAAACCGAATGATATAGCTGAAGAATACCGCGATTTTTATCTTGAAAGACGTTATCCTTCATACGGAAACCTGGTTCCGCGCGATGTGGCTTCACGTGCAGCCAAGGAGAGATGTGATTCCGGATATGGAGTCAACTCCGAAGGGAAAGCAGTATTTCTCGATTTTAAATATTCAATTGAAAGGCTTGGCAAAGATGTGATTAAGGCACGTTACGGAAACCTGTTTCAGATGTATGAAAAAATTACCGATGTTGACCCGTACAAGGAGCCGATGATGATTTATCCCGCCATTCACTATACAATGGGCGGCACCTGGGTTGATTATAACCTTATGACCACCGTGCCGGGATTGTATTCGATAGGTGAGGCAAATTTCTCCGACCACGGTGCAAACCGTCTTGGAGCATCCGCACTGATGCAGGGACTTGCCGACGGATATTTCGTATTGCCTTATACTATTGGTGATTATCTTGCAGATGAAATTCTTACACCAAAAATTAATACGAATCTGCCTGAATTTGAGGAGGCTGAAAAATCTGTTACCGGCAGGATTGAGAAATTATTCAACATCAAAGGTACCAAACCGGTTGATTATTTTCATAAAAAGCTGGGACTTATCATGTGGGATTATGTTGGAATGTCGCGTAACGAGGAGGGACTGAAAAAGGCTATTCAGATGATTCGCGAAACCCGTGAAGAGTTCTGGAAAGATGTTCTGGTTCCAGGCGAACTGAACAACATGAATCCGGAACTGGAAAAGGCTGGCCGTGTTGCCGATTTCTTTGATATAGGCGAACTGATGGCTATGGATGCTTTAAACCGTAAGGAGTCGTGCGGCGGGCATTTCCGTGAGGAGTCTGTTACCGAAGAAGGTGAAGCAAAACGAAACGACGATGAATTCACCTATGTTTCCTGCTGGGAATATAATGGCGAAGGAAATGAACCTGTATTCCACAAGGAAGAACTGGTATTTGAATATGTAGAGCTGACACAGCGGAGTTATAAATAAGTACAGAGTAGTGAGTACAGAGTACAAAGATTTTAAAACAGAAATAGATGAATAAGTTTAAAGAATTGAAAGTTTGGCAGAAAGCAAGGAAGCTTGTTAAGGAGATTTATGAAACAACTCAAAAATTTCCTAAAGAAGAGCTTTTCGGGCTTACTTCTCAAATGAGGCGCAGTGCCGTTTCAATTCTAACAAACATTGCTGAAGGTTGTGGAAGAGATACTCAAAATGAATTAAATCGTTTTATGGATATTGCAAATGGAAGTTCTTTTGAACTGGAAACATT
>CAZXTX010000069.1:0-9788 GCA_964643695.1 uncultured Mariniphaga sp.
ATATCCGCTGCTCCACGCACCTATGCTTGAATGAGTGTGTGTGGCAGAGAAAAAAAGCTGATTCCGGCTGATGTTATGATTTTTCAGAAAAGAGACAGCTAAATCTGTAACTTCCGGCGGAATAATCAATAAATCAGCAGAAATGAGGAAAACCGGTTCATCCCCCGATTGCAGTGCTGCAGCCTTAATAAAAATGCTGTCGTGTATCCCTGCGGCAGGCATTCCCTTTCGTCCGCCGTATCCCGCAAGTGGAATCTTTCTGAACTTGTCTTCTGAAATAATATCCTCATTACTGTTAAGAACAGGTGTTATGCTTACTTTTGAAAAACCGGCCTGTAGTTTACCTTTCTCAATTGAAAATTCTTTTTTTATACTGTCTGTCAGTTCAATGCTTTTCTTGTAATATTCACATTCAAAATAGGGTTTGTGATTTATCCTTTTTGTAAGTATAACAAAAATTATAAGCATAAGAAAAAGAAGAACTGAAAATATTTTACCGGCTTTAATCATTTTTTATAGTATTAAGACTGTGATTATCAGTATTAATAATTATTTTTAAATTGACTTGTTGTATGAATTTAAAAAAGGCAGACATAATTTGTCTGCCTTTTTAGTTAGTACCTTAAAATTTAGTAAGGTTTATTTGTACCCTGCAACAGCCATATTTTTGACCACGGACTGTTTTTAGTCTGGTCGGTACCCTGATACTGGGTTGCTTCAAGCTTCTCAATAGCAGCGTTGGCATTAGCCGGATTTTTTGCAATTTCATTATCAGCATGGTAATACAATCTGATAGGCAATACCGGCCTTTGTGCCAGAGGCCCGGTTTTAAGATCAGGCAAACCGGTTCTTCTCCAGTCAAACCATGATTCCTGTGCAGTTGTCCAGCTGGCAATCCATTTTTGTTCAATAATGCTTTCCAGACCATTATAGGGAACATTTTCAATGTAATCACCAAAACTGTCGCCCACACTCCATGCTGTAAGAGATTCTCTTACACCGGCATTATAATAATCTTCGGCATTTCCGCTGATCCAGTTACGCATTGCAGCTTCTGCAAGAATTAAATTTGTTTCTGCAGCTGACATCAGCCTCATGAGTACCAGAGGATCTGAAGTCTTTCTGTACCTGTCGTTGAGATGTGAAGCATGCGGATTTACGGTTCCCTGTGCAGGGTTAGCCTGGTTCATGTTGTAAATTTGAGAATATGAATTGGAAGTTGGTATTCCGACATAATCCTGGGCAAAATCTATTCCCATGTCTTTTGTTTCATCAAGATATTTATCAACCTTATCCTGCGAAACTTCCCGTTTGCCGTTAACTATTCGATCTATATCACTTCCGTCAACTAAAACCAGAGGAATTTCAACTTTGTTTGCCCATATTCCGAGGCGGGGATCGTTATAGCCACGCATAACATCAACAAGAGTTTTTGCCATTTTAAGCCGCATGTATGAACCGGAAGGATCGATGTCATAAACTGTATTTAACGGATTTGACGTACCTGATGAAACACCCGGATAACTAATGGTTGCATCATCTTCGGCAGATATAATTAAGGGATATTTTACCGGGTCACCTGTAATTTTTTTGATTCCGGCTTCGGCAAATGCGGGTTCCTTAGCCTGTAAGCGCATATAATAACGCAATGCAAGCGAGTTTGCAAACTTTTGCCATTTTGCAGAATTTCCGTTAAAAACAATATCCTGTTTTGGTGAAACGTTTTTATATTCTGCACTGGTCTTTGAAAGAAGAATGTTTGCAGTATCCAAGTCAGCAAGTATTCCCTGATATATATCCCACTGGCTGTCAAAAACCGGCATGAAATAGTCTGAACCGAGTTCAGCTTTTAATGCATCTTTATATGGTGCATCGCCCCAAATATCGGTAATCAGTCCGAAAACATAAGCTCTTATTATTCTTGCCACTCCTTCATGAAATTCATAATTTCCGTCAACAGATTTCTTAAAATACTCATCGTTGATCATTAACAGGCTGTACATTCCGTTCCAGCTGTTTGAAGTAATGGTCCATTCATAATTATTGTGTCCGCCGGTCCATCCGGTTTTCTGTGTATGCTGCATAACTCCCGATATATCACCAAAACCGAGGCCGTGAACATTTTGTCCAAGGCTGACCTCAATTGTGGGCAGCAGGAAATTGACATTTGCAGTGGCAGGGTCAACACCGTTAGGATTGATATTCAGCTCATCAAGGTCTTTACATGAAATAATGAAGCCAAACATTAATGTTAACGCTAATATTGTAATATTTTTTAATTTATACATATCACTGATTTTTACAGTTAAAATGAAAAACTTAATTTAAATCCGACAGGAACCACCCAGGGTTCGGCATTGTATCGCTCAACTCCCTGTTTGAAACCACTGCCGCTGGCCTGATAGGCTCTTTCCGGGTCAACACCCATTCCGGCACTTTTTGCCCACAGCATAATATTACGGCTGTAAACAGAAACATTCAGGTTTTGAATTCCTAATTTTTGTGTTGCTTTTGCAGGCACCCTGTAATTAAGAGCTATTTCACGCAGTTTGATATAATCGGCATCAAAAAGGTTTGCTTCTCCAATATCCCACGGATAACTCATAACATAAGGTCTGAATTCTGTGCCTTCATTTCCAAGGTTTTCCTTGTCGAGGATGAAGTTGCCGTTATTGTCATAAGTTCCGTAAACTCCGGGAGCAAAAACACCGTCATTGGTGCCAATCCCTGTGAAAAAGTCATTGTAGAATCCGCCGTATTCTTTTGTCGGACCTCCTACAGGCCTTGGGTTACTGGTATAAATAAGTGCATCGGCATTTGCCACAACCCAGTCTCTGAGTGCAGTACTGGCAACCTCTCCCAAGCCTTCCGGTGGAGCTACCAACTCATTAAGCCATGTTTTTGATACAACGCCTTCTGTCAGGTAACGCCATGTTTGTGAAACATACTGTCCGCCCGATCTCCAGTCGAAAGTCATGCTTAAGCTGATATTTTTATACGCCACAGTGGACATGAGGCCCATAATAAAGTCGGGATTGTAATTTCCTACTTTTGAGTAATCGTTTTCTTTCTGCCATTCAGCATCTTCACTTGCTGCCGGCAGCAACGGATACCCGTAGTAAGGAGAATTTTTATCGGTAACCCTTAAAATTTTTCTGGTGTAAAGATTTCCGATTAAGCCGTCTCTTCCAAGCTCTTCATTTTTTGCATAGGCAATGTTTTTTACCCTTGCTTCATCCCAGAACTCAACAAATTCGGTTCCTTCGGTCAGCTCTAAAAGGTGAGTCTGATTTTTTGTAAAATTTACATCCACATCCCAAGTCCAGTCATTTGTTTTTATTGGTGTAACACCAAGCATCATTTCCACACCCTTGCTTTGCAGCAAACCGGCGTTGACTTTGATTGAGCCGAAACCTGTGGAACCGGCCAGCGGTACACCTAAAATCTGGTTGCGGTTGTCAACAAGATAATATGTTCCTTCAAAACGAAGTCTGTTTGAAAACATTCTCAAATCACCGCCAATCTCATATGAAGTAGATTCTTCAGGCATCAGCGAAGGATTTAGAAGACTGCCGGATTTGCTGAGCCTGATTGCCTCACCCCACTGGCCTGCATTGGAATATGTGGGATACAAACTGTATGGTGAAGTGTCGTTTCCAACTTGTGCAATACCACCTCTGAGTTTCAGAAGATTTACATTACTGCCCATTTCAAACATATTATTAAGAAGCAGGCTGAGCGATGCCGACGGATAGAAATATGATCTGTTTTCTGCCGGCAGGGTGCTTGCCCAGTCGTTTCTTGCAGTTAAATCTAAAAATATCATATCTTTCCAGTCAAGATTTGCCATTGCATACAAACTGTTAATTGCTCTTTCCGAACGTGAGTTGGAATAACTTAAAGCAGTGTTTTCAATATTCTGAATAGTGTAAAGGTAAGGAACGATTAATCCCGAACCCGGCAGTGCAGAGTTGCTGACACTTGAACCATGGGCATAAAGCAGGTTGCCCCCTGCCGAAACATTCAGTGAAAAATCCTGCCAGCTGTTTTTGTATGAAGCCAGCAGGTCAGCGTTTGTTTCAATGCTTTCACCGGTTGAGATACCATAAGTACCGTTGTTTGGTTCATCTGAAAAACCGGGATCCATTTTGGTTTCCATTACATTATCAGATTTGTTCAGTGAATATCTTCCGGTAACATTGATTTGAGGTGTAATTTGCCAGTTGGCAGAAATATTGCCAATAATACGGTTTCTCTTGAAACTGTTCTGAATTCCGTAAGCTAAGTAATACGGATTTTCAAATCCTGTGCCTACGGTTAAAACCTCTGTAGCACCAATTCTGTAATCTTTTAAAGTTCTGATGTCAACGTTTGGCGGAGTCCATGCAGCCCATTGCAGCGAGTTTGCACCACGTTCCTGGGTTGAAGGCCTGTTGTCAGACCAGTTTTGTGAAAAGTTGATATCCGTACTTACTGTAAATCCTTTTTTAACTTCAGAAACTGCTGAAAGTGTCAGGTTGTTTCTGTTGACGTCAGAATTTGGTACCAGTCCCTTGTTGGTCATATTTGAAACACCAAGACGATAGCTGACCCTTTCGGTATTACTTGTAATTGCAACACTATTGGTAGTTGTGAAAGCGTTGTTATTGATAAAGTTTTTGTAGTTATCGGGATATGATCTCAATTCTGTTGGAATCGGCTGTCCGTTTGCATCAAGCGGGGCAAAGGGCTGTACCTGCCAGTATCCTTTATCAAGCTCGGGGCCGTTTCCGGCTGCCTCTGCAGGACTGAACGGCGGAAGAATTCCGCTTGCAAAATTGTCAGGTGTGTAGCTTCTTGCACCAAAAGCAAACTGCGACTGAACATCGAGATACTTTGAAGGTATGTCAAAAACTGTATTAGAAACAACTTCCACTTTCATACCGTCTTTTGCACCTGCCTTTTTTGTTGTGATAAGCACAACACCGTTACCTGCACGCGTTCCGTACAATGCTGCCGCACTGGGGCCTTTCAGAATTGAAACACTTTCAATACTTTCCGGGTCTATATCGGAAATTGAGTTACCATAGTCTGCTGTGTTGCCTTTACCAAAACCGCCCACGTTATTAACACCGCTGGTCATAGGCACACCGTCAATAACATAAAGGGGCTGGTTGTCGGTACTCATTGAGGTTGCACCCCTGATTACCATACTTACTGTGGAACCGGCACCACCGGTAGAGTTGATGGTTACCCCGGTAACTTTTCCTGCCATTGAGGTTAGTACGTTTTCGTGAACAACTTTTGCAAGTTCATCTGCTCCGACTTTACCAACCGAATAACCAAGAGATTTTTCTTCTCTTTTAATACCAAGTGCGGTAACTACAACTTCATCAAGAGCCTCAATGCTCTCTTCCATAACAATATTAATATTGTTTCTGCCGCTTACTGCCACTTCCTGAGCTTTGAATCCGACAAAAGAGAAAATAAGAGTTGAGTTGTCAGGAACAGCTATGCTGTAATCTCCGTCAACATTGGTTACAGTACCGGTAGTGGTTCCTTTTACTATAATACTTACTCCCGGCAGCGCAAGTCCGTCAGATGCCGAAGTAACCGAGCCCGATACACGGATTGTTCCCTGTTCCGTATCAGCTGCATGACTTATTCCGAAAAAACCGGCCAGTAAAACTGCCGACAGAATAAACGTCATTAAATTTTTTAAACTTTTTTGAATAAATTTCATCTTCATATCAAATAATTTGAATAGATTTTAGTTAACTGCTTCTAATGTAAGAATAAGAGCATGCGTGTTTAAACCGATTGCTTTATCGGATGCAGCCATAAACATTATCAGCTGCATTCTGGTGTCAGAGATTTGTTTAATTACAACTTTTTGCTGAAAATCCCTGAATGCCACAAACTCGGTACCTGAGAAATCGAGCGTTTTTGCTCCCTTGAATTTTACTCCGCCATAAACTGTTGGAACATCAAAATCTTCATCTTCAGTATAAGTGAAAGTTGCGTTCTCTTTGGGAGTGTAACTTGCAAGGCACAAACCATAACTTTGTCCTTTATTATTGGTTATGCCGACCCCGCCGTTTAATACAAATTGATAAACAATTCCGCCAAATGCCGAACCGCCTTCGGTGTCGTGTTTATACCTGCCATCATAATAAAAGGTGTAAGTCCCTTTGTAAGCATCGGGCATTCCTAATTGTCCGAATGCACCTGCCGGCAACGGGGTAAGACCCGGGTCAACAGTTGGCAAACCTTCTTTTGCATCTGCAAGGTAGTCACCTAATCCGCCATGGTCAGCTGAAAGTTTCCATGTTTTGCCGTTTTCTGCTGTTGAACCACCTGTAAGCAGAACATAAGGTGTAACATTAACGGCAATTGTAACATCTGTTGAAACAGTCTGGCCACTGTTGTCAGTGGCTTTAAGTGAAACTACATAGTAGCCTCCGTCTTCATAAATATGAACCGGATTTTTTTCGGAACTCGTTTTTCCGTCGCCAAAATCCCATAACCAGCTTACGGCACTATGGGTTAATGCAGTAAAGGCAACCTGACTTCCGGAAATGCTGTTGAAAATTGTAGCAGACAACGGAAATTCAAGTTCCTTTTCGTCATCTGTACATGCCGGTAGAACAAATAGCATGTACAGAAAAACGGATGTTAATAAAAATGAACTTTTTTTCATAAAATTAAAATTAATTGAATAATTGTTATAACACTTTTTTATTGTTTGTCACAAACATTCTGGTGCTAACGGAATAAGTATCTCCGTTAGGATCAGGATAAATAAGATCGATGTAAAATGCACGGAATCCATCTTCCGGGTAGTCAACATGAACTGTAATTTCGTCTGCCGGCTCAACTTCCTGCGGGAAACTTACAAATTCATTGTCTCTCATATCGCGGTCTTCCGAATCGGCAGCCCAAAGTGTAACTCCTTTGAGTTTGCTGCCGTCAGCTTTGATTTTAACAGTTGCCCTGCCATTGTTTTCTTCAAGAGTCCATGAACATTCAGGATACTTTTCTTTTCTCAGGGTTTCTGCAAAAAATGAGCTGAGTGCCTGTATTGCCTGCTTCTTGTCTCCCAGTCCGTGCCCCGCATTGGGAACATAATGCAGGTAATTTTTGCCGGGAATATCATAAATATAATGCTTGATTGCATCAGCAGGCCAGTATGGATCATTTGTTCCGTTAAAAATCAGTTTTGGCATGGTAAGTTTTTCACGGTATGAAAACGGGTCAACCATTGTAACCAACTCCTGTCCGTCGGGTGTGTTAACTTCCTGTGCAACACCAAGCTCAACATAGTCCTGTATTTCAATGCTGTAGTCACCCCACGCCTCTAAATGGTAACTGATGCTTTTAGGCATGTTAAGCATATCTATAACCATAGGTGCTATCGCTTCAACACGCGGATCGCTTGCACCTGTAAGCCAGGTTGTCCATCCGCGTTTTGATGCACCTGAAATTAGAAAACGGTTTATTTTGTGATTGAGTGTTTCCTGAGAAAACTCCTGAACCGCATCCATTGAGCGGATTGCGCTTTTTACCATAGGGAAGAGCAACGGCCATGTGTAATCCTTATCATTTCTGTAATTGTGGAATGTAAGCGAAATAATTTCATCTTCGGTTTTTCCACCATAAAGAGGCTGATTCGGAACCTGATATGCTACGGCAATCACAGCACTGTTTTTGTGGGCAACAAGCCCCATAGCCTGAATAAGGCTGTCATCGGGTTTTTGCCATCTGGGCATTTCATCTCTTATACTGCCGCCTGAAATAAAAAGCAGTGAACCGTCATATTCTATTTTTTCAGGAACAAGAACAACAACCTGATGTTTCCAGGTAAATTCCCGCCATTTTTGTGAAGTAACCAGAAGACTGTAAAGCTTAACGCCATTAACTTCGTATGAGTCATGCAGTTCCCATTTAAAAGAATCGTCTTCATTTTTAAGATACGACTCAAGTGCTGTTGCAGGTGTAACCTCAACAGGCTTTGGCTTGCATGAAAATAAAATAAGGGTAAAGAGCAAACCAATTGAAAGAAATTTCGTTTTTTTTCTCATCATTTAAAAAATCAATAAAAATTAAAAAATAAAATCAATTTTTTTAAAAAAATATATTAATAACTTTAAAAAAAACAAAAACTACGGTGAGGTATATTGTTGAATCTAAAAGAAATAATTCTTTCTTTTAACGTTTGTCCGGCAATTTGCAAACGTTCACCGAAATAAAAACATCTTATGCCAGAAATTATTGATTCTTTGGTTGGTATGACAAATTCAGATGTATAGTCTTTTATATTGGGGAGGTAAATAAATTGCTTGTTGTAAATAGCTATCAAAGACATAAAGTTTTATTTGCAATTTCTAATAACGAAACAAATAGCTCTATTGTTTTAATTTTTGTCAAAAAAAGTTAAAAAAGTTAAAATATGTTTATTAAATTTTGTTTATTTCTAATGAAATATTAACCCAAAAGTAATAAATTTGTTTTTAATAAAATAACATATGGTCAATAAATTATAATAAAATGAAATTTAAAGAAAATAATTATTGAGAAAAAGCAACTATTCAATATTAAAAAATTACACTTTTATCAATTTTGCCGCATAACAGTTTTAAATATGGGCAATATTTTTATTTTTGACTAAAAATTGAAAGAATGGATATTATAAAAAATATTGTAGAGATTAGAGAACATCTTCCGGATGATGTAAAAATTGTTGCAGTTTCAAAAACACATTCGCCCGATACAATTATGCAGTTATATAATTCGGGGCATAAAATTTTTGGAGAAAATAAAGTTCAGGAGCTTCTCGAAAAATATGAGGCAATGCCAAAAGATACTGAGTGGCATTTTATCGGACATCTGCAGTCGAACAAAGTTAAATATCTGGTACCCTTCATTAAAATGATTCACGGAATTGACTCTTTTAAAATATTGGAAACAGTAAATAAAGAGGCAAAGAAACAAAACCGCATAATTCCGTGTCTGCTTCAGTTTCATATTGCCGAGGAAAGTTCCAAATTTGGACTTACCGAAGAGGAGGCTTTTGATATTCTGGATTCTGAGGAGTATAAATCACTTAAGAATGTATCGGTTGTAGGAGTTATGGGAATGGCAACTTTAACCGGCGACAAAGAAAAAATCAGAAAAGAGTTTCGCTTTCTTAAAAGAATTTTCGACAATATTAAGAAGGAATATTTTCCTCGTAAAAAGGGCTTCAGGGAAATTTCGATGGGAATGTCGGAAGATTACCAGATTGCTGTGGAAGAGGGAAGTACAATTGTACGGATAGGGAGCAGTATTTTTGGCCCACGTTAAGCAGTTCCCGTAAGCAGTAAAAAACAATAAAAAACAAGCTGATATTCAACATTACACTTTAAACAAAAATCAATGGTAAGTTTAGAAACAAAATATCTTGGTTTAAAACTAAAAAATCCTCTTATAGCCGCAAGTTCGGGTATAACAAATTCTGTTGAAAAAATTAAAAAGCTGGAGGTAGAAGGAATTGGGGCAGTTGTATTGAAATCTGTTTTTGAAGAGCAGATAAATAATGAAGTAACCAGTATGTTGCTTAAAGATTCTCACAATACCGGCTATCCTGAAGCTGAGGATTACATTCGCAATTACCTGCACAACAATACTGTAAGCAGGCACGTGGCTCTTATTGAGGAAACTAAGAAGGCGGTTGATATTCCTGTTATTGCAAGTGTAAATTGTGTGTCGTCAAGCGGCTGGACATCTTTTGCCAAAGATTTTCAGGATGCCGGAGCAGACGCTCTGGAGCT
>CAZXTX010000069.1:9888-11409 GCA_964643695.1 uncultured Mariniphaga sp.
GCAGTTGCACCGCAAATAAAAATTGAAAATCTGCTTGTTGACAACCCGTCAGACGGACTGAAAATTTCGATTGCCAACTATAAAAAGGGTGAGGATATTCTTTTTTACTCAGGCCCCGAATTGCAGACATTAAAGGTGAAATGGGACAATAATCTGGGAAATCTGGAACTTACAGGTATTGCAACTTCTGCGGAATATGAAGCTGCGGTAAGAAATGTTTATTATAAAAACGAACTTGATTATCCGTCGGGCGATCCCCGTTCAATATCGATCAGTCTTTCTGATATTGATTATTTGTCATCTACCGGGCATTTTTATAAATATATCAGAGATTATGGCATTTCATGGAAAAGTGCAAGAGATTTGGCTGCCGGTATGTATTACCATGGTTTGCAGGGGTATCTTGTCACAATAACCTCGCATGAGGAGAATGAATTTATCTGCCGTAAGCTTGACGGTATAGGATGGATTGGTGCAACTGATGAGGATAAGGAGGGAGAGTGGTTCTGGGTTACAGGCCCCGAAGCCGGAACACAGTTTTGGAGAGGGATAAGCAACGGATATTATGTGAACGGAATGTATTCCAACTGGAACTCCGGTGAACCAAATAATGTGCAAAAAGCGTGGGGAGATGATGAAGATTATGGCCATATAAATTATAATCCTTCGGCAGTAGCATGCTCCTGGAACGATTTGCCAAACGAGGGTGATAAAAATTCGCCAAACGGCTATTATTTTCCTCAGGGATATATTGTTGAATTTGGCGGAATGCCGGATGACCCCGAAGTGAGGCTGTCCGATTTTGCAACTATTGCTTTTAGCACCAGACCGAAAATGCAGCTTGATGATTTTGACCCGTTGCTGTGCGGCGTAAACAGTTTGCAACTTAATTTTAAATTTGATGAGAATGTTGATACCAAGGTTGTTGCAATTGATAATAACAGCAGCGTTGAAAATGAAAAATCATTAAACCCGGTACTTCACATTGACGAAAACAAGTTTGGAGAATACCGCTTTGAAATTCTGACAACAAACAAACATCAGTGTGTTTATTCTGATAAAATTCAGGTAAGTTACCGTTACCGGCCAACAGCACGGTTTCAAATTGATGAGGCAGAATGCAGGGGATACAACCTGAAACTTGATTTTGAGGGAGAAACTGCCGGTGAGGCACTTTTTGAATGGTATTCAAATGACCTGCTTTTTCATTCCGGAACAGAAGAAAAGTTTGTGGAAATACCGTTGGGATATGGGATAATGAATCGTTCGGTAAAGCTTGTGGTTAGCGAAAACGGATGTGCCGACAGTATTAAGATTCCCGTTACCGTTACTCCTGATGTGAATTTTGTTGCAGATCCTGCCACAGGATGTTCTCCGCTTGATGTTAAGTTTAGTTATACTGCAACCGAACCGATTGAAAAAGTTCTGTGGGATTTTGGCGACGGCAGCAGTTCCGCGGAAGACACGCCGCTTCACAGTTATATTAATGAAACTACGGAACTCATGCAGTATAATGTGGCT
>CAZXTX010000070.1:0-11396 GCA_964643695.1 uncultured Mariniphaga sp.
TAATTGGCAGATGGCATTTGTAAATGAAAAAGGATTATTCATTTCCACAAATAATATCAATAATTCCAATTTTTCACCAGATTATTTAAGTTTTAATTTAATTTCGATAGACACGACGTTAGAAAAATAATATATCTATCAATTCAACCTGCTTGATAAAAATAGCAGAATTTGCAAATATGAACTATGCTAATTATATGATTTCTTCCCGGCGTAAAAAAGAACTTACATATTGGAAAAACGAATGTTTGTTTCTAAAATTTTTATCAAAATATATTTTGGTTTGCAGCTGAATTATAAAATATACTTATATTTATGGTCTATATATTATTGGAATAAAAAATTATAGAAATCAGACTGTTTATAACATAAAAGATATGTCTTATCTCCGGATTTGCTACGGATATTTATATAAACTGAAAAATGGTTAGTTAAACGGCAAAAAACAAAAACGGCGTAAAAATAAATGAATGAAACAATTTAAGTCAATGTGATATTAAAGCTTTTGCCTCATATGCTCTGACTGCTAACAATTATTGGACTGGTTTGCGGTAATACTTAATGGAAGATTATAAAGACTTTGTCTATTGATTGTTTTTAAACAGAGTATTTTTTAATAAGATTTTAATTATGAGAAATTTATATATCATAGTAACAGTTTGCTTAACGTTATTTTTGCTTTATTGTACAAAAAACAATAATAGTATAAAGGTATTTAATGAATTTCCACAGGAATATAAATTAAAAAATACAGAAATAAATACACCTTCAATCCTATATATGATTGGTGAAATAGAACTCTTGGACAGTGTTTTAATTGCAATGGATTTACAATCTGATAATTTTTTTCGTGTTTTTAAACTACCTGATATTAACTATTTGGGAAGTTATATTCGGAGGGGGCATGGTCCGAATGAGGAAACTTTTATTGATCCATATTTTCGACAATTACAGGAAAATAACTTTATGTATTATAATTCTATTTCAATAAAAACAGCAAAATTTGATTTAGATTCAAGTGAAATTTTAATTGTCGAAAATTATAATTTGCCGAATAACTTAATGGATTTGCAATGTCCTTTTATTTTAAATAATCAGATTATAGGTTGGAATCCTTATGAAAGTAATAATAAAGAGTTTTTGAGTTATAATCTGATTTCAAAGGAAATAAATCCCTTCGGGGCAAAAAACATTGAATTTAAAAACAGAATTCGAGCATCAAATGATAAATGGCTGTTTGCAAAAATAGTTTCAATTAAGCCGGATAAATCTCAATTTGCTGTTGTTTATGATAAATTTCCTATTCTCAGAATATACAAAGAAAATGGCGAGTTAGAAAATGAGATAAGATACAAAAACGGACAGATTTTCCCAAAAGCCTTAATGAGCAAAAAAGCATCTAAATCTGAATTGAACCAAATTACCCAAAATTATAGAAAAGTAAAAACTACAAATAAATATATATATGCATTGTATATAGGAAAAACAAATAAAGAGTTAAATATTGAAGAATATGGTTTGGATGATTTTTCAAATGAAATACATGTTTGGGATTGGAACGGCAATCCTGTTGCTAAATTATCACTTGATAAAAATTACTTCTCTTTTTGTGTAACTCAAGACGATAAATATTTGATTTGTTCTTCATTGGGTAGTATTAGTTCGTTTTACAAATATTCATTACCATGGGAAAAATAACAAGTACAAAATACTTTATTATTTTGATTTATGCAGATTCTTCTTTAAGTGACCTGACAAATATTACTCAGGCTAATTATGAATATATTCGACCAACATCACAGACCCCTGATGGAACATTTTGTTGTAAAAACACTCAATATACGGCATGTACTGTAAGTAAATTATATGATTATAAATAAATGAAACATATATTTTTTTCAATATTTATGGGAATAGTCTTTTTATTGGGATGTAATAAAGAAGCAATAGAAAGCAATATTGAAATAATCTCCGTCTCTCCCGATGATGTTGTTCCGTTTTTGTATGATAAATATGTAGTTGAAAGTGCGATTCTTCCTTTACAGAAAAAACCTGAAAATTATTTGGGAGTTGTAAACAGACTTTATGTTAAAAATAATCTAATTGCGATTGTCAGTACCGGAAAAGTATTTATTTATTCCTTGAATAACGGAGAATTATTATCAATGATTAACAAAAAAGGCAAAGGTCCGGGAGAATACCAGACAATTGATGATATATTTCTTGAAACAGATTTGATTTACGTATTGGACAGATTAAACAGAGCAATCTGGATATATGATTTTAAAGGAAATTTTGTGGAAGAAATTGATACCCGGTTGACAGGCTATACTTTTACAAAAACAGCCACACAACATTTTTCAATTTATACAAATTCTGACAGATCGGAAAAATCGGATTATCGTCTCAACTTTTATTCTTCTCGACAAAGTGAAATAACAAAAAAATATTTCAGAATAACTGATTCTGAATATAATTGGCAATATATTGATGATTTACGTAATTTTATTCTTAGTAATAACAACACCTATTTTGTACGCAGTTTTAATGATACTGTGTACGTATTTGATGAAAATAGAATAAAACCGGTTTATTTTGTTGATTTTGGTAAATACAGTACACCTGCAGATTTTCTTAAACGGGATTATGAAGATATAATTGACTTTACATCCAAAGCTTCAAAAAAGAATTATATCTATTCAATTATTGGATTTCATCATATCAAAAACTATATCTATTTTGCATACAGATTTCAGGAGAAATTTATTCATTGTATTTATTCATTAAACTCTAAAAAAGTTATTTCTTTTAATAGTTTTGAAAACTATCTTAACGTTAAAGGATTAAATGAAGAAACAAATTTTTACAATTTCCCGTTAACCAATGATGATAACTATTTTTATGCTCTCATACAACCCAGCCTTATCCGGGAAAAGCTGCAGAAAAGAGAAGAATTTTGCCCCGGTTTTGTATTGCCGTTACTTAACTCAACCGAAGATGACAATCCATTTCTTTTGAAATTTAAATTAACTGATTTATAAAGAAATTTTAAATGTATGAGAAACAAAATAATGCTTTACAGTTCGTAATTGATAAAATTGAAGTATAATGAGAAATAACTATTTGATTTTCATTCTTTTATTTTGTTTTTCCTGCACTACTAAATCCGGTGAACAAAAAATTTCAAAAAATGAACCGCTTCCTTCCGAACCCAACTACGTTGATATATTGGTAATTGAGCAGGGTGATTTTTATCGCGAAATTGTAAGTAACGGTAAGCTAACTGCCATCGAAAAAGCAGATCTCTATTTTCAGTACTCCGGTATAATTGATGCTGTAAATGTCAGTAACGGCCAAATTGTACACACCGGTACTGAACTGGCCCGACTGCAAAGTAATGAGTTCTTATTTAATTTAAAAAAAGCTGAAATAGCATTGGAAAAAGCCACCATTGACCGTTTGGATGCGTTGCTGAGTATGGGATATAAAAATTTGCAAGATGAAATACCGTATGAACATCTGAATATTGCCAATATCCGTTCAGGATATAACCAGTCTGAAATAAATCATGAAGAGGCGGTTTATCAACTTGAAAGTGCAGTGCTGAAAGCTCCGTTTACTGGTAAAGTGGAAGGGATAGAGCAAAAAGCATGGGAAAAATCGGATTTTTCCAGGCCTTTCTGTACGCTGATAAATGATTACCGGTTTACTATTGCTTTTTCACTGCTTGAAACCGAAGTGCATGAAGTAACCACAAATCAAAAAATAACAGTTACTCCCATTGCAGGCATGAAGCCTGCAATGGGTGTTATTACCGAAATCAATCCCCGCGTAGATGAAAACGGGCTTGTGAGAGTGAAAGCTGAAGTGGTTAATCCGGGTGGTTATATGGAAGGAATGAACGTGAAGGTTAGTATTAAAAAAGCCATACCGAACAAATTGGTGGTTCCCAAGCAGGCAGTGGTTTTGCGTCAGAACCGCGAAGTACTGTTCCGTTATACAAATGGAACGGCCTATTGGACTTATGTAAGAGTAACAGATGAAAATGAAAATGAATATGCCGTTGTTGCCGCCGAAAGTGCAACTTTAGGGCAGGGAGATACGGTAATTGTTTCAAACAACCTGAATCTGGCTCATGAGTCGGAAGTAAAAATCAAATAGCTTTAAGAGTTTGAAAGTTGGAATCTCTTCTCCAACAATTTCGAACTTCTCCAATAATTTAAAATATGATAAAAACATAAAACCATGTCAAACAACATCAAACAATATCGAACTCTTCCAACAGCAGACAAACTTTTAATTACGAACCCATGGTACGTTTCCTGATCCGTCGTCCTGTTGCCGTTATTATGACCTTTCTGGCTTTGCTGCTTATTGGCATAGCTACAACATTCAGGCTTCCGGTTTCGCTGATGCCTGATATTGACATTCCGGTAATTTCAATTCGTATATCCTCAGCCAGTCTGCCGGCCAGACAACTGGAAAATACAGTGGTAAAACCTTTGAGGAATGTACTGAAAGAGGTTAATAATGTTGAAACAATGAAAAGCGAAACCCGTGACGGAACTGCCTGGATTGAACTCCGGTTCCAACACGGTACGCCTATTCATTTAGCTTCGGTGGAAGTTAATGAAAAAGTGGACAAAGCCATGAACTTTCTGCCACGCGATATGCATCGCCCTGAAGTTATTCGTGCAGGTGCTTCCGATATTCCGGTTTTTTATCTTATGGTTACCCAAAACGGGAAAGGTGCTCCAACATTTGCAGGAACGTCAAACAGCGCGTCTTCAACTTCCCCTCTCCGGGGGGGAGGGGGGCTTGTTTCTCTCAGTAGTTTTACCAGCCAGGTTATCCGCAAACGACTTGAACAACTGCCCGAAGTGGCTTTAGTAGATATGAGCGGGTTGCAATTTCCTGAAATAAAAATTACTCCCCGCGCGGAGTACCTGCAAAGCGGTGCCTTTTCAATAGTTTTGCTTGAACAGGTATTGTCAGAAAACAATATTGATTTGGGTAATCTGCTTATTCGTGATGGCCAGTATCAATACAATGTACGGTTCAATACCCGCCTTAGCAATGTTTCGGATATAGAAAACATTCCTGTAAATTTAAAAGGGAAAGTAGTTAAGCTGAAGGAGTTGGCTGATATTACATTACAATCGTTGCAACCACAGGGAAGTGTGCGTTTTAACGGAAAAGATGCTGTGAGCCTGGCAATCATAAAACAATCGGATGCACAAATGGCAAGGTTGCGAAAAGAATTAAATTTAATGATTTCATATTTCAGAAAAGATTATTCTGATTTGGAGTTTTTTATTGTCCGTGACCAGACCAGACTGCTGGAGTATTCTATCAGCAATCTGGGACAAAGCCTGTTAATTGGCAGTTTACTGGCATTTTTATCCATGTTTCTGTTTTTGCGCGAACACCGTGCATCCTTGCTTATTGGTATAAGTATTCCGGTTTCATTAATTATTACTATGCTGTTTTTTTATTTGGCCGGTCTTTCTATAAACATTATTTCCTTGTCAGGTCTTGTACTTGGCGTTGGTATGATGGTTGATAATTCCATAATAGTAATTGACAACATCACCCAGCATCGTCAGAGAAAACATCAAACCGAAAACCAACTGGAACCTTTAAATTTTTCTAACAGTCCCGGGGTTCTCCCGAAAGAAATTCTGCTCTCAACTGCATGTATAAATGGTACAAATGAGGTTATCAGGCCCTTGATAACATCAGTACTCACCACCTGTGCTGTTTTTATTCCCCTTATTTTTATGAAAGGCATGGCTGGTGCACTTTTTTTTGATCAGGCAGTTGCCGTTTCCATCGGGCTTGCAATATCGCTTATTGTTTCAATTACCTTATTGCCTGTTTTGTACCGTTTATTTTATTTAAACAGTAAGAAAATAAAAAAAAGTGAAAAAAAAATGCCTCTCTATTTTCACTGGTATGAAACAGGATTGAAATTTGTTTTGCGGCACCGCCTTTTTTCTGTATCAGCAGCTGTTTTAATGCTTGTTATTGCAGGAGGTTTGTGGTTTATGTTACCGGTTTCACAGTTTCCGGATGTAAGCCATGATGAAGTTCTGCTGGAAATCGACTGGAATGAACCGGTTACCCTTGAAGAAAATATGTTACGTACCTCAGCATTGCTGTCGGATATTGAAAAGGTTACAGTATATGTGATTGAGGAAGCCGGACGCCAGCAATACCTGCTGAATAACAACAACGAAGCAGGAGTTTCGGAAAACAAACTCTATCTGAAAGCCAAATCGCCCGAAGCCCTGGATGAACTAATTTCAGAGGTTACAACAAAGTTAAATATCAGATTCCCTGATGCCGGCTTTATCATTACCGATAGCGAAAACCTGTTTAATCTTGCTTTTGGAAAGAGGGAAGCACCTTTAGTGGCCCGGTTTGTTCATTATAATCCGGGTGAAAATAATTTTTTGGACGAACTGGCTGAACTGCAAAAATCAGCCGAAGCAGAATTTGGGGAAGAGATAGAGTCGAAGCTTATTACGCGGCGGCTGTTGATTCTAAAAACCGATCCCGAAAAACTGCTGCTGTATAAAGTGGACCAAAGTGAACTGTACCGCGAAGTAAAAAGTGCCTTTAATGCCAACACAGTGCTTACAATTAGTGATAACAATATGTATGTGCCGGTGAGTATTGGTAACCGGTATCAATCGGTTTACGATATTGTTCAGCAGGTAACTGTAAAAAATGAAAATGGAGAAAAAATACCTTTATCGGGACTGGTAACAGTAAATTCCGGGACAGGGTTGAAAATGATTACAGCAGGAAAAGAAGGAGAATATTTTCCTGTAAGGCTGAAAATTTCGCCACGCAAATTTAATAATGCCGAAATGCATATGAAAAAAATTGCAGCCAAACACGGAGGATTTGATGTAACGTTTGGCGGTTCTGTCATTTCGAACCGGATTATGCTGAAAGAATTACTTTTAATTATTGGCATTAGTTTATTGTTGCTCTATTTTATTTTAGCAGCACAGTTCGAGTCATTTATACTGCCGCTTATTATATTAATAGAAATACCCGTTGATTTGTTCGGGGTTTTTCTTTTTTTGAAACTGTTTGGTTCGGGAATCAACATCATGTCGGCCATAGGTATAATTGTGATGGCCGGGATTGTGATAAATGATTCCATTTTAAAAGTGGACACCGTCAACAAGCTGATGGATGGCGGATACTCGTTGTTGCGCTCAATTTTTGAGGGAGGCCGGCGCCGGTTAAAACCTATCATTCTGACCAGTCTTACTACTATACTTGCCATAGTGCCTTTTCTTTTCCAGAAGGGTATGGGTGCCGAACTGCAAAAGCCGCTGAGCCTGGCTATTATCGGCGGTATGCTGGTGGGTACTGTAATGAGTTTGTATTTGGTTCCGCTGTTATACTATCTGTTAAATAGAAAAATAAAAAGTTAGTAATTTAGATTTAAAAGAAACTTGTCTTCTGATAATTATTATTCTGATCATGATAAATAAATTTATTATCTACAAAATAATACAATTAGCCTTAATGCTATTTATCTTTTTTGGTGTTTTCAATTTAAACTCATGCAAAACAAAGATGGATGAAAAGTGTGAAACTATTTCAATTGATCTGAAAAAATCAAAAACAAAGGATATCACTGTAAATTTTAATTCTGTTATAAAACTTGAAACTTCTGACAGTTCATTAATAGGAGAAGTCACAAAGGTAATTATAAACAATAATCGAATTTATATATTAGACAGGAAAATTTCTAAATCTCTTTTTGCCTTTAACTCAAATGGAAAATTTATAAAAAAAACAAAAATTGGCAGAGGTCCTGGAGAATGCTCAGCCCCATGGGATTTTTGGGTAGATTCAGTTAGTAAGAAGGTAATATTATGGGATCAATCGACTTTTAAGATATTAGAATACGATATGAATCTTAATCATATTTATTCTAAGCATTATAAAGCAATATCATTGATGAATGCTGAATATATTAATAGAGATACGTTACTTGTTTTTGGACATATTACTTCAAAAGAAAAGTTTGGTAAAACTTCTTATTTCAGTTATAGCATATATGCAGATACTTCAGATAAGATAATTAGCAAAATATTACCAACTACCCAAAAGTTAGTAAGTTTAAGCTTAGATTCCCCCATTTCCAAAACAGATCGGATAATTTTTGTAGCACCATTCAACAATAATGTTTATGGCATTATTAAGAATAAAGAGAAAAAAATTTATAAATTAGACTTTGGAAAATTAAGTGTTACAGATGAAGATATAAAAAAAGGGATAAATCATGTTTTCATGAATGCCGGACAGGGAAATAAAATAACATCAATAGATAATTTACATGAAAACAATCAATATTTAACATTTACTTTTTTTTACAGGAACAGAGTAAATTTTATCATCCATTCAAAAACAGACAACAAAAATTATTATTCAAAAAACTTTTTCGATGAAAAGAAACTTCCTCAATGCATAATAAAAGGAATAAAAAGCGACGGTATATTTATTGCACTTTCTGATGCCGAAGAAATGAAGAAATTTGATTTTTCTAAAACGAATTTAAAAAAAACAGATATCATGACAGGTGAACTTGACAATCCGTCTATTCTACTTTTTTCTATAAATGAAGGCATTGGTGAAAAATAAAATACTTTGTTTTACTTGAATCAAAATTATGCAATATTATTTATGGAGACATGAAGATTTTTAATATTTTAATTGGACTTACTTTTTCATTGTTATTAATATTGTTTTGAATGATTTATTCAAACATTTTTTAAATGACAATACTAATATTTTAAAATACGAGAAACATATAGATTTTTTTTGAAAAATGTTTTTAACAATTACAATTTGAAGTGACACCAATAAGTTTAGTAAGCGAAAAATCTATATCTAAATTATATGCACTTTAAAATAATAACCAAAATATTTTTAGTTTTATATATTTAAGTATATATTTATCTGCTGTATATGTGAATTTGTTTTAATTATATTAAGGCCGGTAATTTAAAGAATTACAATTTGAAATAACCAAGGAAAAGGGCAGGAAGCTTTGCCTGATAAGCTCTCTGTTTCCTGCCCGGCTCCTGTCCTAATATGCTATGTCGCTTATCATATGGTTGTCTTGGAATTAAATTTATAAAAACTTAAATTATTTACGTATGAAAAAATGTTTATTCATTTTAGTGTTAGCTTATATGTTCATCATTTTATTTTAATTATTGTATTAAGAGTGACGATAATAAAACAACATTGTATTTAGTGAAAAATAGAGCTGATGATGATGGTGAAGTAATAGTCGGCCCTCTTTGCATGAACGTTTGTTTTGTTGAATTTACAGACGGATGGATTGTATTTGGATAAAGATATTCTGAGTGATAAATAAAAGAAACGATAGTATCAATATTTTCGGTATTCTATCAGTTATTTTCAACTTATAATTTGTTGATGTTATGAATAAGAGCCAACATTTAAATATTAAATTAATATTTACAAAGTTTACTTTGGGATTCGTTATATTATTTATATTTTTTTTTAATTGCACCGACAAACCTAAAATTAAAAAGACTCTTAATTTCAAAGAAATTAAAAAATATGATGTAGTCCCGTTTGAATTATCAAACCAAGTCATTATTGGTTTTCCATCATTGATGTCATACACCGATTCTACAATTATAGTATTAAGCTACAAATCTTTAAATTTCATTACAATTTTTGATCTTAAAAATAACCAGGTTATTGAAGCAGGTAGGAGAGGGAAAGGCCCTGGTGAACTAATTATGCCAACATCATTATCTGCATGCAATTGGAATGAAAAGTATTTTGAAGTTTACGATTATGCTCAGAAAAAGCTTTTTTTATTTGATATTGATTCTTGTCGAACAAAATGTTTGGATACAAAACCGTTTAAAGCTTATAATATAGAGGGTATGCCCTATAAATGTTCAGCTTTGAATCGGAATTTAACAATATCTACGGGCATTTTTGAGGACTACTTTCATTTTCAAATTTGCGATAGTGCGGCAAATAGTGTTATTCAATTTGGCAACTTCGATTATAACCCTAATGATAAAAACAAACCAATAAATAAAAGTCTTGCATATCAGGGAAATTTATCTGTTCAGGTTTCTAATTTAGCTTGGGCATGTTCAAATGCACAAATATTAGAAACCTTTTTAATTAAGAATGATAACGAGATAATAAAAAAAGGTTCTCTTATAAATGGATTTCCGGAATATATACCTGAGAATAAAAACAGCGGTTTTTCTTCAGCCGTGAAATCAGAGAATAAAAAAGGATATCTTGACATTGCTACTACAAAAAAATTTATCTATTTACTATATTCTAGTAAAACTATGGATAAAATTAAAAGTGAAGAGGTTGTATGTAGTTCAGAAATTCAAGTATTTGATTGGGCATGTAATCCTATTAAAAAGATTAATTTAGATAAAGAAATTTTTAATTTGACTATATCGGAATTAGATAATAAAATTTATGGATTGGTTCATGATCCTGATCCAAAAATAATTTCTGTTCAGTTATGAAATTACAATTATTCTCGTTGGAAATCCTCTCATAAATGAAAGATTAAAAATATTATATATAAATGAAATTCAAAAAAGGCTCTAATACCGTGTCAGAAAGAAATTGTCGAATCATCTTTCCAAGTTTAGCCGACACGGCATTAGGTACTAAAAAGGATTATCAAAATCTTATAAATGAAATAAACGAAAATTTTGAAGGAAACATCTAAAATACTATACTATATATTAAAAGATTGAAAAACAAATCAGAAACTAAAACTTTTTCCCCCTTCTCCGTCATTGTCGTATTCCTGGCGCTGATGGTCATAGGGGCAGCGTTTGTTCCGCTGCTCAATGTTCGCTTTAAGCCAGAAAGCAATTTGCCACAACTTTCTGTGCGATTTTCGTGGCCCAACGCTTCACCACAGGTTATTGAGCAGGAAACCTCTAAAATTGAAGGCATTCTCGGAAAAGTCAATCAGGTAAAATCCATAGAGTCCGCCTCTTCGGTAGGGAGCGGCACAGTTACCCTGAATTTTGACAAAACCGCCGACCTTAACCAAAAGCGTTATGAGGTTTCCATGTTAATTCGTCAGCTCCGCAGTAACCTGCCTGCACAAATGAGCTATCCCGAAATTACCTCACTAATATCACAAAACGATAACCAGTCTTCCTTTATGGTTCTCACCCTGAATGCAACAACCACGACCTACCAAATAGGAAAAATTGCTGAACTGCAGGTTATCCCCGAGCTATTGAAAATAAAGGGTATTGGTGATATTGGCCTGCACGGGGTTACCCCTCATCAGTGGGAGATTACCTTTAATCCGCAAATACTTGAAAATT
>CAZXTX010000071.1:0-4247 GCA_964643695.1 uncultured Mariniphaga sp.
ATGATGTTATTAATAAGATTTTAACCTGATTTGATTCAGGTATTTCTACAAGTTACAAAATTTTCGGATTATTGAAATTATCTTCGATGTATACTAAAAAGTTAAAAACCGGTGCATGTAACACCCGGAAGCCTTTGTAAGCTTCGCAAACAGTTGGAATAATACGGAATTTCACTTTATGCCAAAGCGGTTGTTCTTGTAGTCTATTATTATAACATTGTTCCAGAAATATGCATTTCCTGTAACTCCCCAGATGTTTTCAGATTCATAAAAGTCATCCCAGCTTTTATCCTCATTGTAGTAAACTATCGTGCTTTCCAGTCTCTTCTCCCCGAACTGTATAGGTGCAACTGTTTTTAAACCGTAAAATGTGATAAATTCCCCCCAGCTTGGCACTGATAGTGAATCAGCTATTTCAGTTCCGCCAATTTTCGTAGCATTTTGTTTACCGGTTACCAAAGTGAAAATACTTGCTCCCGTATCAAACATTAAATATTCGGTGCTTTCATTTATGAGAAACGGAATTTTTATTCTTCCGTGTTCCGATTTGTAATTCTCAAATGAAGCATCTTCGAAATCCGGCGGCAATGTGTCTGTAACAGCCAGTCTGTTATGCTTATAATCGATTATCAGTATCTTGTCCTGAAACAGATCAGGTGCTATTGTCCCAACAAGAATCTCTGTTCCGGAATCATCGGAATTGTCAGAATAATCATGCCCGAAATCACTGAACAGCCCCGCTTCAATATTTTTGAAAGGTACTTCTCCCAGTTGCAGGGTAACATCATTGAACATCGGATACTCCTCACCCCCTATTATGAATGTTTTTGTACTGTCCAGTTTGTCTTTCAGCGACGAATATTTTTCAATATATTCATTCAGTGTTATACCGTAAAAAATGGTTGTAACAGCACCCAGATCCAGCTGCATTACAAATCTCTGAGGTATGCTATCTATGGTTGCCGGAATCAGCATAGCAGCTTTTTCAATTGTTCTTCCTGAAACTTCTGCTGTCTCCCAGGAAAAAGGAATCCATTCAATTTTGTGTGAACCTTTTGGAGAGCAGGAGGTGTAAAAAACAATGAGAAATATTAAAACCGTATTGAGTAAAAAATGTCTGTTCATGTTAAAAAATGCAATTATACATCATTTCTAATCAAAAATTCTTGTTTTTCCTATAATTATTTCCTCAAGTTCTTTTTGTTTTTTTCCATGTTTTTCAACATCATCAGCAAGTTGTTGGTAGTGATCCTTTCCGTCAGCATAAGCCCGTTTTTCTGCTGCATAGGAATAATATGAAGTTCCATCACCTCTGTACCATCTTGTGATTTCATTTTTAATTTTGTTTTTTGCAGATTCCATTAAATATTCAATTTCATCATCTGCAGTTTCTCCCTTGCTGATTCTACTGCCTTCAAGATAGTCTATTAATATTGGCAATGCTGAAGACTTTACCCAACTGTAAAAATCTGTGCCATGAAATTTTTCATGCTTCTCTGACAGCTTTTTTGAATAATATTTAAATCGGGGAGATATGTATGGTGAATCATGAATTGGAGTTAAATCACGTTTAATTTGTAAATAATTAGTTGCAGTTACTACAGAATCTGTTGCTGATGGAACATCTGTATGGCCACCGCAATCTGTGCCCCAGGGACAATTGACATTTAATTTTCCTTTAATTATATATTTCGAGTCTTTGTATTCATAATCAATATTTGAATAATCAATTTTGAAATTTACCATACCAAATGGCGGTGCATTCAGGTTTTCGAGCTGGTTAAATGAACCTATTGTAATTGAAGTATCAACCGGATCACAATCTTCGCAAGATTCATTATTATATCGATTACGATATGAATAAAAATTTCTTATAGCATTGTAATTTCTTGGTTCTATTTTATCAAATGCCTTTTCATTTATTATCTCAGTCTCTTTATTCAGTTCTGATCCGTGAGGAGTATGTATTTCCGAAATATTACCAGTTAAAGATTCCTTTTCATAGTTTCCTGAATCAGAATCATAAGCATTATGTTCAATGTTTTTATCATGACTGTTTTTGTTGAAAAAATGATAATTATTTTTCAGATTCTTCGGTGATGATGAGGAAAAAAAAGAATGATTCTCCTCTGTATCTTTAGAAAAAAAATTGTTTTTCAGGTTTTTACCAAAAAAGGTTCCGGTAGGATTTTTCCTTGTTTGATTTTGTTTTGATAATTCTGCTTTCATGTTTGTTGGTTTTTGTTGATTTGTTACCCTGAAGGTATATATCATGATGATGCCGGCATTTTTATCTTTCTGCTTTGCTCATACTAATTTATGACAAATTTCATTACGATACAATACTCCAATGTTACTTTAATGTGGGCTTATGTGCATTATTTTATTGTTTTTCTGAAGTTATCCTCAATTAGATTACGGAAGTAAAAGGTGTATGATTTTTTTAAAGCTTTGTAAATACCTGGCAGAATCCAATGGCATCTTTAATTGAAGTTATGGCTTGAAGTTGATGCTGATAATTCTGCAATCATTTCTTCATTTTTTTAAATTAAAAAGGTTCTTTTTTAGACTTTTTTTAAATAACTTTCAGCACTTGGTATTTGTAAGTCGATTTACTACATTTGTTCATCTTTTTTCAACTAATCAGGCACTTGTATGACATTACGAACATTTTTCATATCCATAAAATCTATTAACCTTTTAAATATTACATTATGAACTTCTGTACAAATTGCGGTAATGAACTCCGCGAAGGTGTTAAGTTTTGTCCTTCCTGTGGCAACACGGTCCAGTCTCCAACTCAGCAGCAATCTCAGGAAAGTCAGTCTGAAGCTCCTGCTCCGCCGCCCGCTGATGTACCCCGGCAGGTTGAACGGGACCCGGTTCAGAGAGTAAAAATACATTCAAACATCGTCCAGCGGGTGATTAATATTATAACCAGGCCAAAATCCGAATGGCAGGTCATTGCCGGTGAGAAGCCCGACATCATGAAACTTCTTGTTGGTTATGCCCTTATTCTTGCAGCCATACCTGCTCTTGCTTCGTTTTTAAAATTCGGGGTTATTGGTATTACATACTGGGGACATACCAGCCGAAGCGTTATGGGTGGTATAAATCAAGCACTTATTCAGCTGATTTCGGCAGTTGTCGGTGCCTATCTGCTGGCATGGGTTATTGACTTGCTGGCTCCCACGTTCAGTTCAGAAAAGAATTTCGGTAAATCCCTTCAGCTTTCTGTATATTCTTCAACTCCTCAGTGGATAGCAGGCATTTTGTTTCTGCTGGGTACCGGTTTTAGTGCTCTGATCGTGCTTATCGGATTATATGCGATTTATCTGCTGGCTGTTGGCATGCCTATTATAAAAAGGACTCCAAAAGATAAAGTTGTCGGCTATGTGGTTGTTACCATTGTAGCAATGATATTGATATATTTTGTTGTTGCTCTGATTATTGGCCCGATTGTAGGTTTGGTTTTTGCCGGCAAAAAATTTTGATCAGCTGATTTGATTTTTTAATCTGAGGAAGCATGAAATTTTGCCCGCAATGTGGGAGTCAGTTTGAGCATCAGGCCCGCTTTTGCCAGTCGTGCGGATTTGATTCCCATTCTTCTGTACAAACTGACGGACAACAGCTAGATCATATATATGAGGAAATTTCAGAACCCCGCTTAAAATCAGAATGTCAGCAATGCGGAAATATTCTTGAAGAAGGCGAGCGGTTTTGTCCTGAATGTGGTTTTGATACTGATACTGATACTGTTCCGCAGCTATCCATGATACCGGAACCGGAATCCCGGTTTTTGGTTTTTTGTCATAATTGTGGCAGTGAACTGGCATCTGACGATCTTTTCTGCCAGCAGTGCGGAACAAAGGTTGAGGTACCGCATGAAATAATTCCGGAACCACAACAGGAAATTATTCCACCTGTAATGCCGGTTTATGATGCCGGAGTCGGGTCCGGTAATTTTTGTACCAACTGCGGTTCATCCTTAAATTCGGGAGACGTATTCTGTCAGGAGTGCGGTTTCAGGCAGGAAGATGTTGCTGAGGCTGAGCCGGTTGTTGTACCGCCGCCTGTGGTTGAAGAAACTGTTGATGATGAAATTCCGGAACCTGAACCTGAGATTGTTGATGAACCTGAGCCCGGTCATTTTTGTACCAACTGCGGTTCATCCTTGAATCCGGGAGATGTGTTCTGTCAGGAGTGCGGTTTCAGGCAGGAAGATGTTGCTGAGGCTGAGCCGGTTG
>CAZXTX010000071.1:4347-11282 GCA_964643695.1 uncultured Mariniphaga sp.
CTGAAGAGACATTAAAGCCTCCTCCGATTGCTGATCAGCCACCTCCGCCACCTGTAAAGTCATCTCAGACTGCATTAAAGACTGAAAAACCCCGGAAGGGGAAGAGTGTTACCCCTGTTGTATTACTGATACTTCTGAGTATTGCCCTTCTTGGTGTTGGCGGTTGGTTTGGATATAACCATTTTTTTGGAAGCAGGAATGGTGATGTGACAGAAAATGCTGTAATTGAGGTAGAAACTGAACAGCAGGTAATTGAGCAGGAAGAGCTTTTCCGGGAGGATGAACCGTTTGAGGATGTGGCAGAAGTACAGAAGGCTCCCGTAGTGAAGGAGCCGCCGAAGAAAGTAACACCACCTGTGAATGTATCTGCTCCGGAACAGACTCCTCCGCCTCAGCAACAGACGGTGCAACAGGAGCCGGTGAAGGAAGAAAAGGCTGCTGAACCTAAACCTGAACCTGAAATTGTTAAAGAGGTTTATAATTCGAAAACATTGTACAAAACTTATAATACAGATCCGGTGGAAGGGGAAGCTACAGTTAAAAACAAGGTGAAGTTTAGCAAAGCTTTTGTTGTGACCCGCATCATTACGTTCCACTACAATGACGGGAAGGGAGCTGTTGCCGGTACCATATCGATGGAAGGAAGGAAGGGGGCTTCCAGGGCATGGCAGGCCAGAAACGCCCCGGGTGCTGACGGGAAACCGATGGGAAGATGGATATGCGAACCGAATGAACGACTTGAAGCCGGAAATTATGTCCTGACTGTTTCGGATGAGAAATCATGGTCAACCAACTCCAAGGCGGGTAAAAAAGGCATGGTGATTATTGAGGGATACGAAGCTGATTGAATATATGATCAACTCAGGCATAATTGAAAGGATTATATAAGAAATTTTACATAGTGATGTTTGAATATAAATTATAATATCCGGTGCTGCGGAATTAAAAACAGCATTATTTATTTGATTGATTTGCAGCGAAACAGTTGTCAAATACAGGATTTTTGTTAAGCCGCTTTTTTTATTAAACCGGCTTACAGCTTAAAAAAAACATTATTAACTTTTAAAACCAATTATTATGGCCTTTTGTGGAAATTGCGGGACACGACTAAAAGACGATGCGGTTTTTTGTCATGAATGTGGTTCGAGGCAGGATGCCGGAGTTGCGCCACAAGTACAACAACGGGTTCAGCCTCAGGCGGCACCTCCTCCGCCGGCATATCAGGCACCACCTGTTCAGAGATCATATACGCCTCCGACTGTCGAATTCAGTGTTGTTGAGAAAGAGTTGCTCAAGCTGGTCAGAGTGGATTTGCACAATGCAACCTTTCGTTATGAAGCCGGTGCAATGTACTACATGCAGGGGAACCTGCAGATAGAATCCAGAATGCCTTCTGCCGGGGGAATGCTCAAATCAATGGTTACCAAGGAAAGAGCATTCAAGCCGACCATTACCGGAACCGGAACTGTATATCTGGAACCGAGCTTTGGCCAATTTACAATTATGGATCTTAACAACGAAACCTGGATAATTGACCGGGGTGCTTATTACGCTTCCGAAATGGGTGTTGAAGTCGGTGTATGGACCAATAAAGCCCTCAGCGGGATTTTCTCCGGTGAAGGATTTTTCCAGACAAGGATTTCAGGAAAAGGAAAAGTAGTGATAGTTTCCAACGGGCCGCTTGAAGAGGTGAATATGGTAAATGACCGGCTGGTAGTTGACGGTTCTTTTGCAGTGGCACGCACTGAAGGAATTGAACTTACCGTTAACAAGGCAACCAAAGGGCTTTTCTCCACACTCACTTCGGGAGAAGGGCTGGTAAATACCTTCAGCGGAACCGGTAAGGTACTGATTGCTCCGGCAGCCAACCGTTATGTCACACTTATGAGCTATCTCAGATCAATTCACAAAAGAGTTTTGTCAATCAAAAACAGTTGATCTGACCGGTAAAAAATAAAGGGCTGTCGGATTTCTTTCCTGCAGCCCTTTGTGTTTTTATCAAACAGGATTTCCGCATTTATTGCAGAATTTTGTGTTCGGTTTCAGCGGATTGCCGCATTTGATACAGAATCTTGGCGATGAAGCCTGAACAGGAGGCTTCCGGACAGGTTCCTGAGCAGCTGGCTGAGACCGAGGTGGCGGCGGAGGCGGAGAAACTGCACGAGGAGCAGTAACTTGTGGTTGTACTGCTTTTGCCGCTTTCCCTGAACGCCTCTTTCTTCGGCGAACCAATAAAATAATTAGCAATAAAAGAATCAGGCCCCCTCCTCCAATTATACCATATTTTAGCAGTTCATTGTCAAGAAAATCTAAAATGCGGGTTTTGGGAATAACGGGCAAATCTCTTTTAGGCGCGGGAAGCAGATTTACTTTTGGATCGGCCTCCATTCTGTTTAATACTGCCGCTGCTTCGCCGGATGATCCGGCAACTGAAGCCAGAGTTGCTGCAAATTTTTCCGATTCATCATTCCACATACTCTCCAGTTGCGGATTTCCCGGAGATGAATGAACCGCTCCGGCAAGGTAGGTTAATAATTCCAGTCCGTCCTTGTATTTGCCGGCAGCATCAAACAATGCAGCTGCCTTTTCAGATGATTCTATTATCAGCCAGTGCAGTGCCGTCTCATTTTCACTGAACCATTTGCTGAAACCGGGAAAGCTGTTGTATATCTGATTCATCTCGTTAACCGGCAGCCTGCCGTTGTTCAGGCGGAGCTGGTCTGCTTTCATCATCGGAACCTGAATGCCTGAGATGTTCAATGCGGTATTAAAGGATTCTGAGGCGTAAGCCGAAGGGAATAATGAAAATGATATGCCGGTATTGCAGGCTGTGGAGGTTACAGATCCCTGTTCTATACATTTATTGGCATATATCAGTACAGCATCGGATTCTGCCCACAGATTCCGGAAACTGCAAAGCTCATTTCCCACGCTGGCAGCATGATAAGCCGCATTCAGCACGTTTTTTACCTTCTCGATGTATTCCCAGTGGTCTTTAATTTTGGCTACATTTCCTGATTTTATGTCAGCTAAAACTACTACAGTTTTTAATACAAGGTCAGCCGTGAGATCTGTATAAGCTTTAAAATTATCCAGATTCAGGCGCCATGCCGCAACATTCAGATAATTCTGTCGTATATCCGCCGAACGGTCATTTATTGCAGGGTGCAGCTGTTCATAAACCGAATGAATTTTTTCCGGATCCTGGTCAAGAAGTTTCAGTACTTCAACCGTCTGCCCTGCGTAAAATTCCCTTATCAGATGATCACCGATGGCATTAGGGAAGGGGAGGTATTTCACTGCCACATCAACCAGAACGTCAAGCAGTTGTTTCTGCTTTTCAGTTAATGCATAATTGGCGGCATTCCCCAATAATTTATAATATTCCGGAGATGGCAGATCCTTCACTTTTGATATAATTTCCATTATGAAGTCATGTACAATGGCCCTTTGCGCTTCATCCTGAGTAAGGCTTCCCAAAAAGCTGTTAAAGTATTCCGGGGCATTTATCCCTGCTCCCTTTTCTTTCATCAACGAATAAACCTTTTCATTAAATTTAAATTTCTCAAGTGCATAAAACATCAAAAATTTTAATGCCTCATAAGTTTGTGTGCCGAATTCTTTTGCGCAATCGCGGACAAATCTTGCAGAACCGTTCATGTTGGTTATCAGCTTTCCTGTGATGTGGAGCTTTTCTTCAAGGCACAACGACTGAAAATGGCTTCCGGTGCAAATCTCTTTTTCCATATTCAGCACTTTCAAAAGTACATTCTGCTTAAAATCAATGGCAAGTATTTTCTGGTGTGCACCGGACTCTCCGGCTGCGGAAGCTGCGGCAACACCGGCATCGCCGCCCGATAGCAGGTCAAGAACATCTATTAATACTCCCGTATGCCTGCCGGTTAAATCCGAAATTCTCGATTCAAGAGGCTCGAGCTGGATTGTTCGTTCATGTTCTCCTTTAAAAAGTCTCTGCTGTTTTCCTTTAAAGTCATAAATAACCATTTTAAACCTGCCCGATGCATCGGTAATGGCTGTATGCCCGCCTTTTTCATTGGAAATTAACTGCTGGAACATTTCACGGTCATTCCTGAAAAAGAGCTTATGCAGTTTCTCAAATTCCGATTTGTCGAAATCTGTGCTGGCAAGCAATATCATTGCATCATTGACAGCTGTTTTTTTATTGGCAGTAAACATCGGATTTTCAGGCAGAAGGCTGTATATGCTGCTTTCCAGATTATAATATTCAAGCTGAGGAAGCAAAACTCTGTACGGATCATCCATCATCCCCGGTTTGAGAATATATATATCCTGCTCAATTGTTCTGTAAACCAGCAAATTACTTTGGGTGGTTTCTGTTTTTTCACTCAGGGAAACGTAATTAGCCTTGATTTGATATAAATTATAGTTGTCAATAATTTCACCCGTATTTTCGCCTCTTTTCTCCTCGCCGGCTTTAAGCAGGGGCGCTTCAAGTTCCACAACGGCATTGCCGTATGCATTGGTGACGCTCTCCTTCGAAATCACCTTTATCCCTGTGGGAATTTCCCAGGAAACAGCTTTCCCTGCAACAGGCCTTCCTTTTTCATTCTCGAAATGAAACATTGCCCTGGTGCGGCTTCGTCCGTCGCCGACAATTTTATTCTGTGTAAAAACAATTCCGGTCTTTTCTGTCTTCACAATCTCTTCGGTGCGCGAACTGGACTTTACACTGCTTTTCTGCCCTGCATATTCAAACAGTATGGGAGGTATATATGTAAACACGCCGTTGTTGGGCATTACCATATAAGCCGACGGAAGTCCCATTTGACGTATATTGAAGTTTTCGTAATACTTTAATTCAGAAGCAGGAGGGCCGATATAGGCTTTTTTAAAGCCGGTTATTCCGGCAATATTACCCATGGCATCATCAAATTCGGCAAAATCTTCATTCGAAAACAGTATTAAACTGGATTCGCGTCCTGATGCCTCGCCGAAAGTTCCCTCGCCTCCGCGTGTGATGTCAAGCATCCAGTCTGACTGCCCCGTGATATCCTTTCCATAATAGATACCCGGAATGATGTTGCCGTTTCTGCCGTCTTTCGCCTCTGATATCTCAATTTTTGCCTTGCCTTTTACATCGTTGAACTCACAGACGATATAAACGAAATTATCTCCTTTTTTCTGAGGAGTCAGTGTAATTGGATTAAGCCCCTCGCGCATTGTTTCCAGTGCTATTCCGGTTGCCAGTTTCTGATTTTCGGCATAATCGTCTGAACCTGTAAATTTGTCCATGAATTTCTGCATGAACCGGAATGAGAAATAGATCATTCTTTGCGAAGATTTTATAGGAGTGCCGAACATCGGGCTGGTGTATTTAACCATGGCAAAGCCGGATTCCATTTTTGCCTCTAATTCATCGGTAAAACCGGAGCTGACCTGAATTTTAACCGTTCCTTCCATTCTTGGAATAATCTCGCCCTGGCTGTTTCGGGCGGTAATTACCAGGGTTGTAAAATCGTCACCGTCGCCGGCAAGCACCGGCTTACCGGGCTCTACCAATAACTGGAAGGGCTCCTGTGCAAATAAACCTGCACCAATTATTAATCCGAATAGAAATAATACTAATTTTTTCATTGTTGCTTAATTTTCAAAGTAATCAGGAATTTTACGGTATTCTTTTTCAACAGGCGATTTTTTCGGCAGCCCCTTATACCAGTAATAGCCGGCCAATCCGACAAGTGCGGCAAGCAACAGGAGGATTATCATGAAGCAACCAAAACAACATCCCCTTTTTTTCTTTTTCCGTTTTGCAGGAACAATATTATCAGCAGGAATTTCATTCATAGCAAAGCTGTTTTATATTTGATAAGTTAATTGGTTAAATTGTTATTATGTAAAATATGTGGTATTAAAGCCAATGGTCATGACAGGTTATGATAATTTGTTTTTACAAATGGTTAAAGGTGTTATGCTTAATTTTTTTTCTTTATAAAGGGAGCTTTCATAAAATCGGTTTAACTGATTTTGGTTTCTTTCCTAACAAATATACAACATTCATAAAAAAAAACAACACTACACAAGGTAATTAGAAAACATTGATATAATGGACGGTATTACTATTTTGATTGTCAGCATAATATCAAAAGATATTCAGAATCCGGACCTGTTTTCAGCATTGATATTTCATGCTATTAAAATTGTTTATTACTAATGGTATAGTATGCCTGCCTTCCTGTTTGACGACAGACAAAGCAGGCAGGGAACTCGCATGATTTTAATAATACTTTTAGGTGTAAAATGGAGTGTCTATATTTGTTGTGACAAAGTATTTAAGCCCTGAATCATTAAATTTGTATTATACCAAGATATAATTTTATAATTTTAAGGCAATAACTTTCAGATTGCCCTTGAATTGCAGTTTTAGCTGCTATTACGGTAATACAAAACAAATATCTATCTCCTTCATCAGCCGGTCGGTTTCGCTGAGTGCGACAATGATTTTCTGATAGTGCAAAATATCTTCAAAATCCAGGGTTCTGCCGACCCGGTCTTTAAGCCATTTTTGTGCGGGCTGGTAGCCGCCGATATAAAACTCCCAGGCGACTTCGGGTACCTTGTCAAAATATTGCTCGTCATTGATCCAGACCTGTCCGAAACCATCTTTGGTGGGTACAAATCCGGGTGAACGCAAGGTTAATTTACGTGTCACTTCATTGTTCCCCGGCTTGGGGTAGGTGGTGATATAATCCTCCACTACCGCACTTTCCAGCAGATGTATTTTGCGTATCTCTCCGCCCAGTTTTACTAAGTTCCAAAACAGCTCTTTATCTTTCGGGTAAGGCACTCGCGGGAAATCTATTTTCAGAAACTCCTTGTATTTCTTTCTGTATGCAGGTGAGTGCAGCACCGCATAGATATAGTCTAAAATATCTATTGGCGCAAAATTCCCCTCC
>CAZXTX010000072.1:0-11184 GCA_964643695.1 uncultured Mariniphaga sp.
GCCATCCGCTTTCACTTGTTAAAAATGAAATTATCAATATTTTCGGAAGGCTTGGTTTCACCGTTGCGGAAGGGCCGGAAATTGAAGATGACTGGCACGTTTTTTCTGCATTGAACTTTCCTCCCGAACATCCGGCACGCGATATGCAGGATACATTTTTTATTGAAAAAGACCCTGATATCATATTGCGCACACACACTTCGAGTGTACAAATTCGTGTTATGGAGAAGACAAAACCACCAATTCGTGCAATTTTTCCGGGAAGGGTGTTCAGAAATGAGGCAATTTCGGCACGTTCTCACTGCATTTTTCATCAGGTTGAAGGACTGTATGTTGATAAAGATGTGTCGTTTGCCGATTTGAAACAAACCCTGCTCTATTTTGCAAAAGAACTGTTTGGTGAAGGAACTCAAATCAGGCTGCGCCCCAGCTATTTCCCGTTTACCGAACCAAGTGCCGAAATGGATGTAAGTTGCACGATATGCTCCGGCAGCGGCTGTAATGTTTGCAAACATTCGGGCTGGCTCGAAATTTTAGGTTGCGGCATGGTCGATCCGAGTGTGCTGGAAGTATGCAATATTGACAGTAAGGAATACAGTGGCTTCGCCTTCGGAATGGGCATTGAGCGAATTGCAATGCTTTTGTACGGCATTAAGGATATTCGCCATTTCTTTGAAAATGATATCCGCTTTCTGAAACAATTTGAATCTGCAATTTAAAGTACTGTGGGCTACCGTTCTGTGTACTAAAAAATATCTGTAAATAAGGTTTAATGTGAAAATTATTTAACGATTTACCATAAACATACATACTGATTTGCAAACCTGAACCACAAAAAAATTTCTAAGCTGTCTTTAAACTATTTAAGGACATAAAAGTCCAAAACAGAGTTAAATTTATTTGGAGGGAAAAGTGTGCAAATAAAAATTGAAAACCTGAACAAAATTTACCGCAGTGGTAATTATGCATTAAAAAATCTTAATCTTGAAATTCCAAGCGGCATGTTCGGGCTGCTTGGCCCAAACGGTGCAGGCAAATCAACTTTAATGAGGATTTTGGTTACCCTTATGAAGCCTACCAGTGGAAAGGTTTTTATCGATGACCTTGATTTATCAAAAAACCGTCGTCAGATCAGGTCAATGCTTGGTTATCTGCCTCAGGATTTCAGTTTTTTTTCAAAACTGAAAACTTATGAGTTTTTAGATTATGCAGCCCGTCTGGCAGGAATGAAAAACAGTGCCGCCCGCAAGTCTGCCGTTGACCGCATGCTTGAAGAGGTTGGGCTTTATGAGGCACGCGACCGGAATGCCAACAAACTTTCGGGAGGTATGAAACGCCGGCTCGGAATTGCACAGGCTCTTATAAACGATCCCAAAATTATAATTGTTGACGAACCGACTACCGGACTTGACCCTGAAGAACGAATCCGGTTCAGAAATCTGCTCTCCAATATCAGTGAAAATGATGTAATTATCATTTTATCAACACATATTGTAGGTGATATTTCCAGCACATGCTACAATATGGCACTTCTGAACAAGGGCGAGCTGGCATTTGCGGGTTCTCCCGAAGAGCTTATAAAACAGTCAAAAGGAAATGTCTGGCTTATTGAAGCTACCGAAGCTGAATATATGGAAATTAACGAAAAATATCCGGTTATCTCAACAATACCTACCGATGGAGGCTGGGAAGTACAGGTGGTTTCACCCGAAATAAACGGATATTACGGAAAACAGATTGAACCAAACCTTGAACATGCCTATGTTCATTTTATGGAAAATAAATTCAATCAATGGACACTTTCATAATTTTTAATAAATACTAAAATGATTTCGCTGCATAATATATTTTCCATTGCAAAATATGAAAGAAAAACCCTTCTCAGAAGCTGGTTTTTCCGTATTTTCAGCATACTGTCGCTGCTGGTGCTTTTTGCGCTGAACTTCGGGATGTTAATTGAAGGTGGCGGAGATCAGGGATGGGCAATCAGAAGTGTCCCTTCTGCAATTCCGTATTTTAACCTGCTTATATTAAATGTTGCACAGGCCATAATTGCAGTGTTTTTAGCTTCCGACTTTTTGAAGCGCGATAAAAAACTGGACACCACCGAGGTTATATATATGAGGTCGATGACCAACGGCGAATATGTAATCGGAAAAACATGGGGAAACCTGCAGGTGTTTCTTGTACTTAATATTGCAGTTGTGGCAATGGCCATGATTTTTAATCTGCTGGCACAAAATACCGGCATTAACTGGGTCTCTTATGCTGTTTATCTTGTTTTGATTAGTGTTCCCACCCTTATTTTCATAATGGGACTCTCATTTTTACTGATGAGCATAATACGCAATCAGGCGATTACTTTTGTGCTGATTCTGGGATATATCGGAATAACCCTGTTCTTGCTTCAGGACAAGTTTTATTACATATTTGATTACATGGCATTTAATATCCCGATGCTTATTTCGGATATAACGGGAATGGGTAATCTGGAAAAAGTACTTATACACAGAGGGATATACTTTTCATTAGGAATCAGTTTCATTTTCCTTACAATATTCTTATTGAAGCGGTTGCCGCAATCGGAGGCAATGACCCTTTTTTCACTCGTTTTTGCAATACTCTTTTTTGGAATTGGAGGGTATTCGGCATATCGTCATATTTCATGGTTTAAAACAAATGACAAAATAAGAAACGAGGCGGTGGCGCTGAACAACGAATGGGTGGGCGAACTGCTGCCGTCAACTCTTTCTCACTCCATAACTTTAACACATAACGGTAGCACGATTGAGTCGGTTTCAAATTTAAAACTCAAAAACAATAATGAAGAAACACTCGGCAGGCTTCTGTTCAGTCTGAATGACGGACTGGATGTCAGAGAATTAAAGTTTAACGGTAAAAGTATTCCGTTTGAAAGGGTCAAACATCTTCTTTTCGGAAACAACATTCAGCTGCCACCGGGAGAAGAGGCCGAAGTTGAAATTTCCTATTCGGGAGTAATAAATGAAGCACTATGCTATCTGGACATCCCGGAAGAGGAGCTTACCGAAAAGTATGGAAAGTTTGTTCTTAATGTTGAAAAAAGATATGCGTTTTTAACTCCGAAATATGTTCTGCTCACACCAGAAGCCAACTGGTACCCGAAAACAGGCGTAACCTACAGTTCGGAAGATGTGAGATGGAATCATCCCGAATTTCTGGATTTCAATTTGGAAGTTAAAACAGAGTCAGGACTTCAGCCGGTTTCGCAGGGAGAAATGAGTAAATCCGGAGAGGGCAATTTTATTTTTAAAAATGATTTTCCGCTTACCCAGATTTCGCTGGCTATCGGTAATTATCAGAAAACTAATTTGGAAAGTGACACTCTGGATTTAGGAATTTGGTATATTGAAGGGCACAACTTCTTTTCCGATTCTTTCTCCGAAATAACAGATACAATTGCCAGCCTTATAAATGACAGACTTGGAGATTTAGAACGTTCCTACGACCTTGAGTACGTTTTTAAACGTTTGTTTCTTGTGGAAGTACCGGCACAGTTTAAAACCTATAAAAGAATTTGGGCAGGCAGGCAGGAGACAATTCAGCCTGAACAAATTTTAATACCCGAAAAGGGTTACATGATGCGCGAAGTAGATTTTGAAGGCTCAAAGAAAAGAATGGAGCAGTGGGGGAATCGTGGTGGTGGCGGCAGTATGACTGAAAAGGATAAACAAATCCGGCTTTTAAATGACTTTATGGGTGTATTTACACGTGAGTTTTTACCCAATTTTCAGCAGAACCGCGGCAATTTTACCGTACAGGAAGTTGCAAATCCGAATTTTATTTTTGCAATGCTTTACAACTTTCAGTATAATATAGTTTCTGATCAGTGGCCAATCACAAACCGGATTTTTGAATCGTACCTTAAAAGCCGGTCGGCAAGTTCGGGAATGCAGGGAGGATGGATGCGGAACATGCAGGGGATGAGCAGCGATGAACTTGCAAACATTGCATTGCAGGACAGTACTTTTGAAGAAATTTTAGCCGACACAAAACAGAAAAAAATAATTGACAACGTAATAAAGTTAAAGGGTGAAATGCTTTTCTCCATATTGCAGTGGAAAGCGGGAACAGAAGAATTCGAGGAGTTTTTGAGCGGAATACTGGATAGCTGCCGTTTCAAAAATATAGACTTCCGGCAGTTCGACAAAGCAGTTTCAGAAAAATTTGGTATGGAACTGATTCCTATGATGGACGAATGGTTTACCGCAAAAACACTGCCCGGTTTTGTTTTCTCACCAATTGATGCCGTAAAGGTAAAAAGTGGCAACCGGATGCAAACCAAAGTCAGTCTTAAAGTTACCAATTTTACCGATACCGACGGAATTGTGAAATTTTCGTTCAGGCTGGGCGGTGGAGGCGGAGGCCCCGGAAGAGGTTTCGGAATGGGAATGGGAGGACCGGGTTCAGCAGATATGATAAATAAACTGGTATATCTTGAAGCACACCAGACCAAAGATGTAAGCTTTATGCTGGATGCCGACCCCAGGATGGTGATGATAAACACCATGACCTCACTCAACATTCCGCAGATGATAACATACGGATTCCGCGATATACCGGAAGACCCGAAAGCTGTTCCGGCAGATGGTGAAAAGGTAACCGATATTCCTGTAAAGAGAGAGCTGCCCGGTGAAATAATTGTTGATAACGAAGATCCGCAGTTTGAAATTACTGTAACCGACAATATGAGCCTGCTGGAAAAATGGCTTGCAAAAGAAACTGACGAAACCCAGAAGTTCTCACCGCTAAATATGTGGAGGCCGCCCTCTAACTGGACAGCAGTTGCAAATTCCGACTTTTTTGGAGAGTATGTCCGTTCGGCATATTACATTAAAGCAGGCGACGGGTCAATGAAAGCCAGTTGGCACGTACCCATTGAAGATGCCGGATATTATGATTTATATTATTATGTGTATAAACCGCGCAGAATGGGGCGTGGCGGCAGAGGAAACGAAGAACAGGGCGATTACCAGTTTTTTATTCACAGCGATGACGGCAGGGAAGAACAGTCACTGGGAATTCAGGCTGCCGAAGAGGGATGGAATCATCTTGGTGCTTTCTATTTTTCACCTGATACCGCACTTATTGAGTTAACCAACAAATCAGAATCGCGGATAGTTTTTGCAGATGCCGTCCGCCTTGTAAAATTATAAGTAAAATTGAAAAACAGTAATATGAAACGAGCATGTAAAATATTTACACCCAAGAGTATAATTAAAATCATGCGAATTACCTGCCTGCTTTGCCTGTCGTCAAACAGGAAGGCAGGCATATGATACCTTTGAAAACAAACAATTTTAATCATATGAAGTCATTTGAAACATTAAATTCTATTCGGAAAATATTCATTTTATTTTCGATAATGTTATTTTCCGGAGCATCGGTAAGTGCTCAGGAAATACTAACACTGGATAAAGCTTTTCAGATTGCAGAAATAAGCAGTCCCGATTTACAGCGTTCATTGCTGAATCTCGAACGTTCTCAAAAAAATCTTGAAGCACAGCGTGCAGCATTGAAATCCCGGTTTTCATTAGATGTGTCACCTGTAGGATTCAGCCGTAACCGCCGGTTCGACAACAGAGTTTCGCAGTGGTACACCAACGAAAATTTTGAAACAAATGCAATGTTCAGGGTGCAGCAGCCGATTCTGATCACTGATGGTACAATATCACTTACAAACCAGTTTGGCTGGCAAAGCAGTTATTCAGATGTATCTGATATTGAAAGTCAGGTCTTTTTTAATAATCTTTATCTTACATATAATCAACCGTTGTTTACTTATAACAGTCAGAAGCTGGAACTTAAGGAGCTGGAGCTTAGCTATGAAAATGCCAACCTTTCATATGTTATGCAAAGGCTCAATATGGAGAGAAGTGTCACCCAGTACTTTTATAATGTATATATGTCACAGATGAATCTGAACATTGCAAGGGAAGAACTTTCAAATACCCAGAAAAGTTACGAAATGATTAAAAATAAAGTTGATGCGGGACTTGCCGCTCTTGAAGAACTTTATCAGGCAGAGCTGAACCTTTCAACTTCAAAATCGTCACTTCAAAACAGAGAGGTTACATATGAAAATGCCAAGGATCAGCTAAAGCTCTATTTGGGTATGGATTTATACAATGATTTTTCCATTCTTGCAGACGTTTCGGCAAATCCTGTACATGTTGACCTTGAAAAGGCAATCGGTTCGGGACTTGCATCACGCATGGAACTACGCCAGAGGGAGATAAGCATAGAATCAAGCCAGTTTGACCTTATCCGCACAAAGTCTTTAAATGAATTTAAAGGTGATGTAAACCTGCGCCTTGGTATTTCGGGCGACAACAAAAACCTCAATCAGATTTTTGATGCGCCAACCAACAGCCCGTCAGTAGGTGTAAGCTTTAATATTCCGCTTTTCGACTGGGGCGAAAAGAAAGCGCGGATTGCAGCTCAGGAAGCTGCCATTGAAACGCAAAAGCTGAATTTTACCGATGAACAAAATCAGATTATTATCGGTATCAGACAGGCATACAGGAATTTACAAAACCAGCAAAACCAGATTGAAATAGCAGAGCAAAGCCAGACAAATGCACAAATGACCTATGAAATTAATCTGGAAAGATACGAAAACGGAGACCTTACAGGTATGGACCTTAATCTGTATCAGACACAGCTTTCCGAAAGAAAAATATCTTATGCGCAGGCTTTGATAAATTATAAAATTGAACTTCTGAACCTGAAAATTCAAAGCCTGTTCGATTTTGAAAAGAACGAATCAATTATTCCAAAAGATTTATATTTAAATAACAAAAAATAATCAGAAAAAACAGATTGAGATGAAAAATATTAAATTCTTTTCTTTAATCACCCTGGTTCTATTTATTGCGTGTAACCGTCAGACACAGTCGGAAAGTACAGAACTGGCCATTCCTGTTTCTGTTGAAGATATAAGGCTTCAGGGTATAAAACAGTTTATTTCCACTACCGGTACGGTAAATTCAACCGCCGAAGTGGTTCTGAATTCAGAAATGGCCGGCGACTATTATATTCAGACGAATCCTGCCACCGGCAGGCCTTTTAAAGTTGGTGACAGAGTTAATAAAGATCAGATTATAATTAAGTTTGAAAACGAAGAGTATGTAAACAACCTCGGTTTTGACGCAGTACAGCTGAATCTTGAAATTTCCGAACAGGAATATGAAAAGCAGAAATCGCTGTATGAAAAAGGCGGAGTTACACTTCGCGAGCTACGCAATTCGGAAGTTTCAAAAACCAATGCCCAGTATAATTTCAACAATGCCCAGATTCAGCTTGAAAAGATGAATGTTAAAGCTCCGTTTGCAGGAGTAATTGTTGATATGCCCTACTACACGAGGGGCGTAAGGGTTGCATCCGGTTCGCCGATGGTAACACTTATGAGCTATTCACAGATGTATATGAATATAAATCTTCCCGAAAAAAACATGGATGCAATCCGGCTCGGACAGGAATCACTGATTACAAACTATTCACTTCCCGATGACACACTGAGCGGAAAGGTAACCGAACTTTCACCTGCAATAAGTACTGAAACCAGAACTTTTTCAGGTAAAATTGAAATTACCAACCCACAGTTGAAACTTCGTCCCGGAATGTTTGTAAAAGCAGATATTATAACTGCGTCCAATGACAGTACCATTGTAATTCCGAAAGATATTATTTTAACCGGCGGCAGGGGTAAATATGTGTTTGTTGTAGGCCGTAACAGTGCGGCAAATATGCGCTGGATAACAACCGGACTCGAAAATCAGAATAATGTTGAAGTTACAGAAGGCCTTGCAGTAAATGACAGGCTTATTATTAAAGGCTATGAAACTCTCAGAAATAATTCAAAAGTCAGGATAATCCGCTAATCTGATAACCGGAAAATCATTAGAAATTATTTACAATGAAGAAATTAACCCAGTTTTCTGTCAATTACCCGGTAACCATTCTGATGTTTGTCCTTGGAGTTGTCCTCCTTGGTTATATCTCGTTTGGGAAGCTGGGTGTTGACCTTTTTCCCGATTTGAAATCACCCCGCATTTTTGTGGAAATCAAATCGGGCGAGCGTCCGCCTGAAGAGATGGAGAAGCAGTTTGTTGAAAACATTGAAGCTCTGGCAATCCGCCAGTCCGATGTTATTCAGGTTTCTTCCATCATCAGGGTAGGCACTGCCCAGATTACCGTTGAATATGCATGGAATAAAGATATGGACGAGGCTTTTCTCGATTTGCAAAAAGCTCTCAATACTCTTGCACAAAATGCCGAAATTGATGATTTACGCATAACACAGCACGACCCGAATGTTGCACCGGTAATGCTCATTGCCGTTAAGCATGATGAAATTACCGACATGAACGAAATCAGGAAAGTAGCTGAAAATTATATCCGAAATGAGCTTGTACGGCTGGAAGGTGTTGCCGAAGTGGAGCTTTCGGGTCAGGAGGAAAGCGAAATAGTTATCAGTACCAACCACTACCGGCTGGAAGCACAGGGGCTTACAATGGATGCCTTAACATCACGAATTCAGAACTTCAACCGAAATGTTTCGGGAGGAAGCATCAGTGAAATGGGAATGCAGTACATTGTGAAGGGAATGCGGCTGCTCAACGATGTTGAAGACTTTGAAAACCTGATTGTGGGATATAAGGCTGTAAGTTCTGCAACACAGGGAAACACGGCTGCTCAGATGGCACCGGTTTTTTTGCGCGATGTGGCAACCGTATCTTTGCAAAACAAAAAGCCGACAAATATTGTGCACCTCAACGGTGAAAGATGTGTCGGCCTTTCAGTATATAAAGAGACAAAATACAATACCGTAAAAACAGTAGAACAAATTGACAAGGCTCTGATAAACATTAAAAGGGCACTGCCCGGATATACTCTGGAGCAGGTTACCAATCAGGGGTATTTTATCAGCAGTGCAATTGGTGAAGTAAAAAATACCGCACTTCTCGGAATTTTATTTGCGGTATTTGTACTGTTCCTGTTTCTGCGTCGTTTAGGAACCACTTTTATTGTGAGTATCGCAATTCCAATTTCAATTATTGCAACATTCAACCTGATGTATTTTAACAACCTCACTATTAACGTAATGACCCTTGGAGGACTTGCGCTGGGTGCCGGTATGCTGGTTGACAACGCAATAGTGGTGCTGGAAAATATATTCAGGAATCACGAAAACGGGCTTAGCGTAAGAGATGCCGCAGTGAATGGTACTGCCGAAGTGGGTGGTGCTATTACGGCATCAACGCTTACCACCATAGTTGTTTTTCTGCCCATTGTTTACCTTCATGGTGCATCGGGTGAATTGTTTAAAGACCAGGCATGGACAGTGGCTTTTTCACTTTTGTCGTCACTTCTTGTTGCAATTTTTGTAATTCCTGCACTTTACCACAGGTTCTATAAAAATAAAAAGGCACCCGTTGCGAAAAAATCTCTTAAGGTGGGAGGTTACGGAAGGTTTTTGGAAAAGATATTAAAAGTAAAATGGATGGTCGTTATTGTTACAACTATTGTCGTTTTCAGTTCATTTTTGCTTGTGCCGTTTATCGGTACCGAATTTATGCCCAAAACCGAAAGCCGTGAAATTATTATGAACCTGAAGATGCAGGAGGGCACCAAGCTGGAGCGCACCGAGTCAACGGTGAAAAACATTGAAACTATTTTGGCTGATTATCTGGGTGACAACCTTGATAAAATATATTCACATTCAGGGCCTTCAACCGGCAGTGCAAGTGATGCAACAGCTGTTTTCCTTGGCGAAAACTCGGCACAGATAAGGGTGATACTTAAGGATGATGCCGCTGTTTCAACAAATCAGGTGATTGAAACCATGGACAGTTACACTTCAAACATTTCAGGACTTGAAATCACCTATGCCGAAGAGCAGAGTGCGCTTAAATCAATTCTGGGTACCGAAGAGGCACCGGTGGTTGTTGAAGTGAGGGGCGAGGAATATGCCGAAATTGAAAATGTGTTAAATCAGGTGAAGGAACAGATGGAAAATATAAATGGCCTGTTTAATATCAAATCTTCTGTTGAGGAGGGTGCTCCCGAGGTAGAAGTGCATATTGACCGCATCAGGGCAGGGATGTATGATCTTAACATTAATACAGTTATTTCACAGATTCAGGAGCAGCTTGAAGGAAAAAATGCCGGACAAATGGAAAAATCAGGTGAAATGCGTGACATAACTATTAAAGTACCTGAAAAAGGATTGCACGAAATTTATGATCTTACGGTTAGTTCCGGAAATCAGGTTTTCAGGCTTAGTGAAATTGCCAATATCTCTTTTGGTGTGGCACCAAAGGAAATACTTAGAAAAAACCAGACCCGGATTGGAAAAATTACCGCACAGATGGACAAGGGAATTGCTCTTAACCATATGACTGAAAACATCAAACTGGAAACAGCATCAATTGAACTGCTGCCAAATTACCGGATTTTAATAACCGGAGAGGAGGAAAAGAGGCAGGAATCAATGAGCAGCCTGGGCTTTGCGCTGCTACTATCGGTAATTCTGGTATATATGGTAATGGCATCACAGTTTGAATCGTTGATTCATCCGTTTACCATTCTGCTGACTATTCCGCTGGCACTTGTGGGAAGCATCGTCACATTCTTCATATTCGGCAAAACACTCAATATTATGGCACTAATCGGTATTATCATGCTGGCCGGTATTGCCGTAAACAACTCAATAATTTTAGTTGACAGAATTAATCAGCTGATCAGGGAGGGATACAGCAGGAGTGAAGCAATTGTATTTGCAGGGCAGCAGCGTATCAGGCCGATTATAATGACCAGTTTAACAACCGTGCTTGCACTGCTTCCGCTAACGGCAGGTATCGGCGAAAGTGCTTCACTGCGTTCTCCGATGGCACTGGCAGTTATTGGCGGACTGGTAACTTCCACACTTTTAACTTTGGTGGTAATCCCTTGTGTATATGATATTTTGGACAGGACAAAAACCTTGTTTGTAAAAAAGTAGAATGAATTTTATAATAAACAGAAAAGTACTCATCAGTATGCTGTTTGCCGGACTTACCCTGCTGGGGTATTTCTCTTACAAACAGCTGCCGGTGGAGCTTATGCCCAATGCTGAACTTCCCATGCTCTATGTGCAGATTA
>CAZXTX010000073.1:0-9579 GCA_964643695.1 uncultured Mariniphaga sp.
GTGTAACGCGCAAACCGGCATTTTTAAGCATTAACTCAATTTCTTCACTCATTCTGAATATTTACTATATAGGAATAATTACTATATGATAAACAAGACCACATTAAATTTGTTCACGATAATTTTATTCTTTCATCTAAAAACTGTCAGAAACAGAAAAAATAAGTTTATGTACTGCCTTTTCAGAGAAATGCCGGGGTTAATTCTTTGTCTGCAGGCATAGACCTTACGGAAGAGCATACATCTGAATTTGTATGAAAATTACCTGACAATTTTGTTTACCGAAAAAACTTTTATGTATTGCAAACCAATACAGTTATAATCATGCAAAAGATTTATTGAAACTGATGCTAATTAATTTTTAATCATCATTGAAAAAATCAAACATTAGTATGCAAACCGACAATTATAAATATATTTGCCACTGATTTATTTTGAAAAATGAAAAAAAATAAAACCTTAATTCTGTTACTCCTTTTTACACTAATACTTTCTACTTTTTTTATTACCAAGGGAGATAACATTGAAAACAGCGGAAGTTTTTTTATCAGCACTTCACTTAATACGAATGCTGACACCGGATTAACTGATAATATTCCCGCAACTCCAAGCTGGGGATTTTTCAACTTTTTGGTTCTGATAGGTTCATTTGCACTTTTTCTTTACGGAATGAAAATCATGAGCGACGGACTGCAGCAGGCTGCCGGTTCAAAGCTCAGAAACCTGCTTGGATCCATTACCTCCAATCCTGCAAAAGGAATACTTACCGGATTGGGAATAACAGTTTTAATACAATCTTCTTCTGTAACAACTGTTATGACGGTTTCTTTCGTAAATGCCGGTATTTTAACCCTTACCCAGTCGGTTGGTGTAGTTATGGGTGCAAATATTGGCACAACAATTACTGCATGGCTGGTGGATATTTTTGGTTTTAAGGTTGATATTGCACCCTATACTTTAATTATTCTTGGAATAGGGCTGCCTTTTCTTTTCATGAATTCATCCAAAACAAGAGGCTGGGCAAATGTGGTAATCGGTTTTGCACTTCTTTTTATGGGTCTTGGCCATTTAAAAAATGCCGTTCCCGAATTAGGCCCCGAATCCGGTATTGTTGAATTTTTCATCAGCCTTTATAATATTCCTTATGTAAATACTCTGATATTTATCTTTTTCGGAACTGTTTTAACTGTAATAATTCAATCATCATCGGCAACAGTGGCATTAACAATGACATTCATAGCTAATGGAATTATTCCGTTTGAAGCCGGTGCAGCAATGGTTCTTGGTGAAAACATAGGTACCACCATAACTGCCGAACTTGCTGCAATGGTTGGTAATGTTCATGCCAGAAGAACAGCAAGAATTAATACAATTTTCAAAATTATTGGAGCAATATGGGCATTGTTAATTTTCCCATATTTCATAGATTTGGTTGTTTATTTAACCGGACTAATCGGTAGCGGAAACCCAGTATTAAATCCCAAGAGTTATGGAAGTACGGGCCTGGCCGTTTTTCATACCATGTTTAACATGATCAACGTTTTACTTATGGTTTGGTTTATACCACAGTTGGTTAAACTTTCAGAAAGAATGGTAAAATCAAAAGGTGACAGGGACGAACAGTTTCAACTCGAATATATTGGAAGCGGACGTAACCTCGCATCAAGTTTATCAATTCTGGAAGCTAAAAAGGAACTGGCAAAATTTGGTGAGATAGCTGGAAAAATGTCAAAATTTACAAGAGAACTGCTTTTTGAAAATGACATTAAGGAAAAGAAAAAGGAAGAAGACAAAGAAAAAATTAAAGAAAAGGATAAAAGCAGTAAAGACAAAGATAAGGACAAAAAGGAAAAGAAAAACAAAAAGGACAGCCAGTATTTAATGAAACGCATTAAAAAATACGAAGAAATTACCGATAAGGTTGAAGTTGAAATTGCCAACTATCTCAACAAAATTTCAAGCAAAAGCATGGACAGAAATCTGGCTGCCAGAATTAGCGGAATGAACAGGGTTGCAAGCAACCTTGAACGAATAGGCGACCTGTTTTACCAGATTTCAAAAATTATTGAAAAGAAAAACGAGGATAAAATATGTTTCACTTCGCTGCAGAAGGAAAGACTGTCGGAAATGTTTGATTTAATTGACGATGCTTTTATGGTTATGAACAAGAACCTGATTGCCCATTATGAGACAGTAAAAATTAACGAAGCATCCAAAATTGAACATCTGATTAATCTGAAACGTGACGAAATGCGGCGTGAATATTACAATTTAATGTCGGAAAGCGAAGAAGGAAGTGTAGAAATAGGACTACTGTACAACAGTCTGTACGGTGCCATGGAACGAATTGGCGACCACATCATAAATGTAACTGAAGGAATAATGGGAAGAGTTTAATGATTAGAGCAATTATATTAACAGGCCTTGGCGGCGGGCTCGGAAGTATTTTGCGTTATCTAACCTCAGTTGTGGTTGCCAGATATTTTCAGTCGAATTTTCCGCTTGCAACATTTTTAGTAAACATTACCGGTTCTCTTATTATCGGCTTAATTATCGGAATGATTGAACGTTATCATTTTACCGGCAGTGATCTGAAATTTTTTCTGATAATCGGATTTTGCGGTGGTTTTACAACATTTTCTGCTTTTGCCTCAGAAAATTACAATCTTTTTAGCTCAGGCAATTCATATACAGCTTTTTTATATATGGCAGCCAGTATTTTAATAAGTTTATTTGCCGTATGGCTGGGACTGTCGGTATCCAGACTTTAATTTTTCAAAAAAGATTTTACTTCCTCTTTACCACACGCAATGCAATCAGAATTGTAAAAATGTAAAATATATAAATACCTGCCGGAAAAGAAAACTTTGAAAGATTATTCACGCGAGGAGTTGGCGAATCAAACAGTACGTGAAAGAGCAGATTTAATAGCAAAGCAAATAGTGAAAAATTAAATTCAAAAACAACATTAATGGTTTTTCTATTTCGCCACCTCTATCATATATATGAAAATCAATACTTTTTCAGTATTATTTTCCTTAAAAACTAACAACATAATTGTGCGTTTTACGTATCAAAAGAAACATAATTAACATTTCGGAAAATGAAAAAACTATTTTTTATCACAGCCTTTTCGGTTATGCAAATAAATCTGTTTTCACAGGTTTATAAACTCGAATCTGTTTTTTCGGATAAACTGGCAGAAACGTATCTGTCTCACTGGTTGCCACTTGATAATATAAATGAAAACCATACCGATACATTTTCATTATGGGGATACCAGCTATACTTTGACGACTGGGTTGACGGTGCCTATGAAGTTGAATATTTCAAAGGAAATGCATTTGAAACCTATAATTTTTTAGCCGAAATAAATTTATTTTCCGAAAAATATCAGAATGAAGATAATATTTTGACCTATATTTCGGGAGTAAAAATTAAAACATTTAAGGCTTTAGGTTTTAAATTCATTCTTGTATATGACAAAGAGGGAAAAGTGCCGTGCTCATACAAACCAAAACAATGGTCTGACATACTTTCCTCTTTTATTGATTATTGCGAAAAAAATAAAATTAATTACAAACAAAATTAAAATTCAGATTTTATGAAAAAGATTATTTTATCTCTGTTTACAACATTTTTAATGCTTTCGGTTCCGGTTTTTGCCCAAAAATCAAACAAACTCACAAGTGCCGAAAAAAAAGCCGGCTGGGAGCTGCTTTTCAACGGAAAAGACTTTGACGGCTGGCGGCAGCACAACGGCAGCACCATGCCTGCCAACTGGGTTATTGAAGATAATTCGATGAAAGTTTTTACAGGTGAAGGAAAAAAGCCCGGTCAGGGAGCTGGCGGCGATATTATTTTTGGAGGAAAAAAATTTAAAAACTTTGAACTTTCAATTGACTGGAAAGCCGGCGATATGGCTAACTCCGGAATTTTTTATTATGTAAGGGAAGTACCCGGTAAACCTGTTTATTATGCTGCACCCGAAATTCAGGTTCTGGATAACGAAAATGCAACCGACAACAAAATTGACAGTCATCTGGCAGGTTCATTATACGACATGCTCCCTGCCGACCCCGCTACTGTTAATCCCGCCGGGCAGTGGAACACCTGTGTTATAAAAGTTGTTAACGGCAAAGCATCGGTAAGAATGAACGGCACCGAAGTGGTAACATACACCCACTGGACACCCGAATGGGACAAACTTGTGGAAAACAGTAAATTCAAAACTTTTCCGGGATTCACCGAAGGTATTTCAAAAGAAGGTTATATAGGCCTGCAGGATCACGGATACACTGTATGGTTCAGAAATATTAAAATCCGCGAACTGTAATCAGAAAATTAAAACTGAACCACATTTATTTTCTTTCGAAGGCAGAAAAATCAATTTGAATTTTCAATATTGATTTTTCTGCCTTTTTTATTTAAGCTTCAATATTATCAGATAATCAAAGCTTTATTAACTTAAAAAAATCAATCAGGAAAAAAATATAAAGTTCAAATTTTTGAATCATTTAAATATTCAGCTCCCGTTGCATATAATTATTTTAAAAAAGCTATTTTTATTCCCAAATGACAACTAAAAAACCAAATATCGTTCAGCGCATCTGGCGTTTTTATTATAACGGATTCAAAAATATGAGCAGCTGGGGACGGCAAGTTTGGCTTATTATAATAATCAAACTTTTTATCATGTTTGCCATTCTGAAAGTTTTTTTCTTCCCAAATTTTCTTAAAACCAATTTTGATACAGATGAAGCCCGGAGCGATTATGTACTGGAAATATTAACAGAACCAAAAAAATAACTATGGTTGAATTTGCAGATCTTTCGTTAGTTAACTGGTCGAGAGGACAATTTGCCCTTACGGCCATGTATCACTGGTTATTTGTTCCGCTTACGCTTGGTATAACATTCATTATCGCGTTTATGGAAACGATTTATGTTAAAACAGGCAATGAAGAGTGGAAACGTATAACAAAATTCTGGATGACCCTTTTCGGGATAAATTTTGCTATTGGTGTTGCCACCGGAATTATTCTGGAATTCGAATTTGGCACCAACTGGTCGAGTTACTCATGGTTTGTGGGCGATATTTTTGGTGCACCACTGGCAATCGAGGGGATTCTTGCATTTTTTATGGAATCAACTTTTATAGCAGTCATGTTTTTTGGATGGAACAAAGTCAGCAAAAAAACACATCTCCTTGCCACATGGCTCACCGCCATTGGAGCAAGCCTGTCGGCACTCTGGATTCTGGTTGCAAACGGCTGGATGCAAAATCCGGTTGGAATGGCATTTAACCCCGACACCGCCCGCAATGAAATGCAAAATTTCTGGGAAATCCTGTTTTCACAAAGTGCGGTTGACAAGTGGCTGCACACAACATCTTCCGGTTTTGTACTTGCGTCTGTGTTTGTTACCGGCGTTTCTGCATGGTATCTGCTGAAAAAACGTGAAACAATGCTGGCTAAAAAGAGTATTCTCGTTGCCGGAATCTTCGGGCTGCTTTCATCAGGCTATCTGATTTTAACCGGCGACAACTCAACACGTACAATCGCACACGACCAGCCGATGAAATTTGCCGCACTCGAGGGGCTGTATAACGGACATGAAGGCGTAGGGCTGGTGGCAATAGGAGTTTTCTCATCTACCGAAACCGATCCAAATAATGAAAACCTGAAAGACTTTTCATTTAAAATTCAAATACCAAATATTCTTTCATACATGGCATTTCTCGACTGGAATGCTTTTGTGCCGGGAGTACATGATCTGATTGACGGAAATGAAAAGTACGGAATTATGTCGGCACATGAAAAAATTGAACGCGGGAAATATGCCATTGGAAAACTGGCCGATTTCAAGGATGCAAAAAATAATGGTAACGAAGTGCTTGCAAACTCTCTGAGAAATGAACTGACAAGTGACGAATTTCAGGAAAATTATTTCAAATATTTCGGATACGGTTATTTTAAAGACGTAAACGATTTGATTCCCAATATACCTCTTACCTTTTACAGTTTCCACACAATGGTAGGCCTCGGATTTATGTTTTTACTGCTTTTCATTTTATCACTCTTCTTTTTGTTAAGAGGAAAATTAACTGAAAAACGGTGGTTTCTGCGCTTCTCCATAATTTCCGTTCCGCTGGCATATCTGGCAAGTCAGTCGGGCTGGCTGGTTTCCGAAGTTGGCCGACAGCCATGGGTAATTCAGGATCTCATGCCAACAATGGCCGGTGTTACACGAATAAGTGCAGGTTCGGTAAAAACTACTTTCGTTTTATTTGCCATACTGTTCACTATTTTACTTATTGCCGAACTGAAAATCATGTTCAGACAAATTAAAATCGGCCCCAAAAACTAAAAAAGGAGGAATAAATTATGTTTGAAAACTTATCACATCTGACATTACAGCACTACTGGTGGGCAATAATATCAATATTAGGGGCTTTTCTTGTCTTTCTGATGTTCATTCAGGGAGGTCAGACACTAATTTTTTCAATTGGAAAAACAAAAGACGAAAGAACCATACTTTTAAATGCACTTGGACGAAAATGGGGTACCACTTTTACAACACTGGTAACTTTTGGAGGTGCCTTTTTCGCATCGTTCCCACTGTTTTATGCCACAAGTTTCGGTGGTGCATACTGGTTATGGTACCTTATTCTGATGGTATTTATAATTCAGGCGGTATCATATGAGTTCAGACAAAAACCTGCCAACTTTCTGGGTGCCCGGACATATGAAGTACTTCTGATAATTAACGGATTGCTTGGCACTATACTTATTGGAGCAGCAGTAGGCAGTTTTTTTAACGGTGCAGATTTCAAACTGAACGAAATGAATCAGGTAATTTGGCAAAATTCAACACGCGGACTCGAAACATTGCTTAATTTTCATAACGTGGCTTTAGGATTATCCGTATTTTTTCTTGCCCGTACCCTTGCACTGCTCTATTTTATTTATACAATAGACCATGACCTGATAGTTTACCGTTCAAAAAGGCATTTGCTTTTCACATCTGCATTGTTTTTAATATTCTTCCTATATTTCCTGACTCAGCTGCTGCTGAAAAAAGGATTTGCTCTAAATCCGGACACCGGAGAAATATTCATAGAAAAATACAAATACCTGCATAATCTCCTGCAAATGCCTCTTGCTGTGATAATTATGCTGATTGGAGTAGCCGGTGTACTCTGGGGAATAATATCCTCTCTGTTTTTTAAAAATATGAAAGGATTCATTTTTGCCGGTCCCGGCACCGTACTGACAGTTTTTGCACTGCTGATTATAGCAGGTTATAACAATACGGCATTCTATCCTTCAACTGCCGATTTACAATCATCGCTCACAATACAAAATGCCTCGTCAAGTCATTTCACACTTATATCCATGAGTTATGTATCACTGATAATTCCGTTCGTATTTGCATATATTTATTATTTCTGGAAAGTGATGAACCGAAAAAAAATAACCGACAAGGAGATGCAGGAAGAGGTTGATATATATTAACCTGAGCTATTATGAAATACAGAATTGTAATTTTTAAACGAAAATCAAATTGAAATGTATATAGAATCAATTTTATGGATGCTCAGCTGGCCGTTACTAATAATAATTTCATTTTTTACGGTAAAATGGACGGTAAAAAAATTTGAAGCAAAACTTGAAGCCGAAGAAGACAATGAGAACTAAACAAATTCAATCACTAAAAGTAAAATATTTTTATAAAAATAGTGATTTGATGTTTCAGTAATTTTCATAAATTGCAGCATTGGTCAGAATAAGCTAAATCAACTTGCAATGAAACAATATCTCTTGCCGGCAATTCTTATTTTAATTCTGTCATGCAATAAAATGCCGGAGCCTGAACCTGTTTTGCCTGTCCCTTCAAAAAGCCAGCTGGCGTGGCACGAACTGGAATTTTATGCTTTCGTTCATTTCAACATGAACACCTTTACCAATATGGAATGGGGTTTCGGAGATGAAAGTCCCGAACTGTTCAATCCTTCCGAACTTGACACAAGGCAGTGGGCAAAGATATGCAGCGATGCCGGAATGAAAGGTATTATACTTACAGCCAAACATCATGACGGATTTTGTCTCTGGCCATCTGAATATACCGAACACTCTGTAAAAAACTCTCCGTGGAAAGACGGAAAAGGCGATGTTGTCCGGGAATTATCCGATGCCTGTCGTGAATACGGACTGAAATTCGGAGTTTATCTTTCACCATGGGACAGAAACCATCCTGATTACGGGAAACCTGAATATTTAACTTTTTTCAGAAATCAGCTTCGCGAACTGCTTACAAACTACGGTGATGTTTTTGAAGTATGGTTTGACGGTGCAAACGGAGGAACGGGCTGGTATGGCGGTGCAAATGAGGAACGCAGAATTGACCGCGAAACATATTACGACTGGGAAAATACATGGCAGTTTGTTCGCGAACTGCAGCCCGGTGCATGTATGTTTAGCGATGCCGGACCTGACATACGCTGGGTGGGAAACGAAGAGGGCTGGGCAATGAAAACAAACTGGGCACCAATCAAACGTAACGAATTTTATCCGGGTTCGCCAAATTATGCCGAACTGCGTACCGGTCATGAAGACGGAACACACTGGGTACCCGCCGAAGTTGATGTGTCAATCCGGCCGGGTTGGTATTATCACCCAAATGAAGATTATAAGGTAAAAAGCCTGCCCCACCTCCTAAACATTTATTATAATTCCATTGGCAGAAACGCATCACTTTTACTTAATTTTCCTGTTGACACCAGAGGACTTATTCATGAAAAGGATGCTGAACAGGTTCTGAAACTTGCAAAAACTGTAAAAGCCGATTTTGCCGATAATTTACTTAAGGGGGCAAAAGCCTATGCAACAAATATCAGAGGCAATTCAAAAAAGTTCAGGGCAAAAAATGCTACCAGTGAAAATCCTGAAATATACTGGGCAACCGATGACAACATAACCGAAGCCGCCATTGAAATAAGCCTGAAAAAGCCAACCGAAATAAACCGTTTCGTTGTTCAGGAATATATAAGACTGGGACAAAGAGTAAAAAAGTTTAAACTGGAAGCAATGGTAAAAGGAAACTGGCGGCTTATTGCAAATGAAACCACAATCGGCCGCAAAAGAATTTTACGTTTTCAGGATATAACTGTGTCAAAACTCAGGCTTACCATCGAAGATGCAAAAGCTTCGCCTCTCATTTCCGGCATTAAAGCATATAGAGCACCCAAAGTTCTGGTTGAACCGGAAATCAAAAGAGATAAAAACGGAAATGTTACAATTAAAGGTTTTGATGAAAACATTGAAATTTTTTATACTCTTGACGGAACAGAACCAACAGCAGAATCACAACTGTACGACAAGGAGTTTTTATGGAAGGAAAAAGGCACTGTTAAAGCTGTTGTCAGAGATCCTTCCACCGGAAAAACAAGTCCTGTAACCGAAAGAAACTTTGATACGGTTAAAGAAAAATGGAAAGTCATATCCGGTTTTATCTCTGCCGATGATGCAGAAAAATTATTTGACGATAATGAAGAGACAGCCTGGAACACAAACAGAAA
>CAZXTX010000073.1:9679-11175 GCA_964643695.1 uncultured Mariniphaga sp.
GGAATTGCCGAACTGGACATTATCACGGATTGAATATCAATTCAATTATTAATACTTTTAAAACTCGAATAAACTTTAAAAACAATAAAAATGAAGAAAACAATAATTTTGTTGATTTTGGCAGCATTTATAAGCCAGAATGCTTTTACGCAGAACAAAATATGGAACGAAACCGAAGAACAAAAAACTGAGCGTCTGAAATGGTGGACTCAGGACAGATTCGGAATGTTTATCCATTGGGGACTCTATTCGCAGCTTGCACGCCATGAATGGATTAAAAAGAATGAACGTATTTCAGATGAAAATTATCAGAAATATTTTGAACTGTTTAATCCCGATTTGTTTGATCCTGCCGATTGGGCAAAAAAAGCAAAAGCCGCAGGTATGAAATATGCCGTTATAACAAGTAAACACCACGAAGGATTTTGCATGTTTGAATCTGCCTATACCGATTATAATATAATAAACACCCCCTACGGAAAAGATATTATAAAAGAATGGGTGGATGCCTTCAGGGCCGAAGGTCTTAAAATTGGTTTTTACTATTCACTTATTGACTGGCACCATCCGCATTACACAATCGACAGGGTTCATCCGCAAAGTGCACGGGCAAAGGAAGAGTATGACCAGCTTAACAAAGGCCGTGATATGAATATTTATCGTCAGTATCTTAAAAACCAGGTTCGTGAAATTCTTACAAATTACGGTAAAATAGATATTCTGTGGCTCGACTATTCATTTCCGGGAGAGTTTGGGAAAGGCCGTGATGAATGGGGTTCTGTTGAACTAATAAAAATGGTGCGTGAAATTCAGCCTGAAATTATTATTGATGATCGTGCAGATTTGAAAGATGTTCCGGGAGGCTGGGATTTTACCACTCCCGAACAGTTTAAGGTTCAAAGCTGGCCCGAAATTGACGGTAAAAAAGTGCCGTGGGAAACATGTCAGACATTTTCGGGGTCATGGGGCTATCACCGCGATGAGCACACCTGGAAAAACAACCGACAGCTTCTGGTTTTACTTATTGAATCGGTAAGCAAGGGAGGAAACCTGCTATTAAATGTGGGACCAACCGCAAGGGGAGCATTCGACTACAGAGCTGATGAAGCACTGGCCGGCATGGGAGAATGGATGAAGTTTAACAGCCGCTCAATTTACGGATGTACCCAGGCACCCGAAGAGTTTGAAGTGCCTGAACATTCAATTCTCACATACAATCCCGAAACAAACCGGCTTTATATTCACCTTCTGGATTATCCTTTGCAAAATTTCAGACTGCCGGGATTTAAAGACAAAGTAAAATATGCTCAGTTTCTGCACGATGCTTCCGAAATACAGATAACTGCACCCTACGGACATCATATGCAGGGCAGCATAGCCACCGAAGATGATTTAAATCTGAGATTGCCGGTTAACAAACCAAATGTTGAAATTCCGGTTATTGAAATATTTTTAAAATAAATTACAATTCAGCAGTCCTCCGTAAAAAGTAATAA
>CAZXTX010000074.1:0-11173 GCA_964643695.1 uncultured Mariniphaga sp.
GAAAACAAAAATCGAACAGAGTTCACCTTATTAGCTTATTTTTTAGTTCATTTCTATATCTTACATCGAACTCACTGGAACTGCTATATTTATCCGGACAGTAAATGCAATTTTTACTGTACTTTTTATCGTCATGCTATTTTTCAGGAATAATTTTCATTTTAAGTATTAAACCGGATTCTTTACCATTGTGAAATGCTTTAAAAAAAGAGTACTTTTGAAATATGGTTAAAAAAATCAAATAAAATGTTCTTAAAGATTGAAAATAATAACCGGTAATTTTAACATTTAAACATACTTCTGTGAAGCTGCGAATACAAATTAATATGGCTTGTAAAATTTATAAGGCAATATATTCATTCTTTTTAGTTACTTTCTTTTCTGTTTCCGGATTCTCGCAAAATTATCAGCTGAATTCAAATCAATTTATTGATTTGGAGCAGGTTCTAATTAAAAACGGGAATATAATGCTTAATAAAGAAAGCAGTCAGTTTGAAAAACCTGTGCTTAAAATAAAGCCTGATGATAATAATTCAAAAATAGTAATCTGGGAAAAAGATGATGAGTTTATGTGGGATAATCATAAATATCTGATAATTGAAATTTTTGGCAACAATGAATTTAGCGGTATAATAAACATTGAATTTTATAAGGAAAATGATGAGTTGGGTATATATACGCTTATGGGATTAATGCCAAAACTTAAAACTAAAATGGTTTTTCCTTTGAGTTATCTGGATGGTCAGAATGTTTTTCTTCCCCGGTTTCCCAGGCAATTAAAAGGCACTGTTTGGGGCAGGCGTTTAGCTCCGGGTGATATAACAAAAGTTGCATTGAAATTTGGCCCTGTCGGTAAAGCTTATCCCAATCCTGAATTTGAAATCGCTTCCATAACTCTTTCCGATGATTTGCCTGAGGCTTATCCGCCTCTGGAAGAGCCTTTGATTGATGAGTTCGGACAATGGAAAGGGAAAAAATGGAAAGGGAAAATAAGAAATCATAGTCAGTTAGTCAGAAAGAATCATAAATTGGAAAAAAAGGCTGTTTCAGCTGAATATCCTGACAACTGGAGTAAATATGGCGGCTGGAAGAAAAAGCAATTTGAAAAAACCGGATTCTTCAGAACACATCACGACGGTGAGAGATGGTGGCTGGTTGATCCTGAAGGATATGCCTTTTTAAGTACCGGCGTAAATGTCATGCATTTTGGTTCACCGGGCCCGGTGGATGGTATTGAAGATTTATTTGATACCCTGCCTGTAAAATCTAAAAATGTTGACTTTTATGTAAAAAATTTAAAATCAGTTTACGGTGAGGAAGCAAAAAGCAAGTGGGAGTTAATTGCAGGTGGCATGATGAAGGAATTTCGGTTTAATACGGTGGCAAACTGGTCAGATTTAAATTTTGCAAAAAGCAGGAAGTTGCCGTATGTGCTTCCATTAAGCGGATTCCCGACTACTCAAATTCGGTTGTTCAGAGATTTTCCGGATGTTTTTTCGGAAGAATATGAAAAAAATTCTGTCCGGTTTGCACAACAGCTTATACCGTACAGTGATGATTCATATCTGATTGGTTATTTTTTGCAAAATGAACCGGAATGGGCATCGGAAATACATAATATTGCTTTGGAAATGTTTGGTACCAATCAGATTTCAGACACAAAAAAAGTATTTGCAAAATGGCTTCGCGATAAATATAACAATGACATTACAGCATTAAATATTAAGTGGCAGCTTGATTTAAAGGATTTTAACGATATTCTGAATAAAACATATAAATCATCTCCGTCTGAAATTGCTAATAAAGATTTTTATGAATTTTCAGAAATTATGGTTGCAAAATATGTTGATATTCCATGTGATGAAATAATAAAAATTGATAAGAATCATCTCAATATGGGTATGAGGTATGCATGGTTAAGTTCTGATTTGTTGTACAAGGCAGGAGAACGTTTTGACGTTTTTTCGATTAATGGTTATGGAATAGAACCGCCTGCCACAGCAGAAATTGCCCAAAAAAGCGGAAAACCGGTTATGATAGGTGAGTTTCATTATGGTGCCACCGACAGAGGCCTCCCCTCTACCGGAATAGTGGCAGCAGCAAATCAGAAGGAAAGGGGCAGTGCTTACAGATATTACATTGAAAAAGGATTTTCGAGGCCAGAGGTTGTCGGTATGCACTATTTTCAATGGACAGACCAACCGTTTTACGGACGTTTTGACGGAGAAAATTATAATATCGGTGTTGTGGATATTAACAATACACCTTATACAGAGATGATTAGGGCGATGACTGTAAGCAATGGACGGATTTATCAGGTTGCATCCGGGAAATTAAATTCGTTTAAAAGAAAAATTGAGAAAATACCTGCTATCCATTTTTGATACTTTTTGTTGACAAGGCAATCTGTACTGTTTAATTTTAAAAATTATCAATTCTGCCCATATATTGAACTTCAGGTTCTTAGATATTATTTCAGCCTGTATGTTATAAATCTTGTTAAAAATCATGTAAAGAATTTCATAAAAAAATCTGAGAATTATATTCAAATATTGAAATTATAAATTGACATTTGTTCAATTAGAGATTTTTTTGTACATTTTTTAATCAAATTGTTAAAAAAATTCACATATTTGAGGCTGACTTTAAGGCACATTTAACAATAAATTAATATTTTTTAATTTGAAAACATAGAACCAGGGCTGTAAATGCCTGTACTAAATAATTGTCTAACTTAAATTAATTAATGGCTATGAAAAGCAAAATGAAGTTAAAACTCATCTTTTATGTTTCTTTTTTATTTTCGCTCCTGTTCATTCAATGTACCAAGGAGGAAAAAGAAAATAGTTTTGAGTATGATCCCGGGAAACCGGTTGTTTTTAACAATTTTCTTCCCGATTCGGGAGGTATTTCAACAAAAATGGTATTGTTGGGAGAAAACTTCGGGAATGACCCTTCAATCATTAAAGTTTATTTTAACAAAAGGAAAGCTTCTGTTGTAGGAGCAGCCAACGACCTTATTTATGTTATGGTACCCCGGCAGCCGGGAGATTTAAGCGATATCTCCATAGTTGTCGGAAATGACAGTGTATCATTAAAATCCAAACAGTTTAAATATATTTTAACGGCTACTGTGAGCCAGTTTGCCGGGGTTGTTGATGCTAACGGAGTTGGTGCATTCAAGGATGGTTCTTTGGATGAAGCTATGCTGCAATCACCACGCTTTATTCAGTGCGACTGGGAGGGGAACATATTCCTAAGTGATAATGAAGCCAGAATAAGGCTTATTTCCGCTCAAACAAATCAGGTGATAACCCTTGCAGACCATATTGCACGTCCGGTTGGTGGCTGTACTTCAACTGATGGTAAAAGAGTCTATTTCTCTGCCTATGTTTGGAGGACAAGTGAGCAGGACAGAAATGTTTATTGTTTTGATCCTGACAGGCAATGGAATCCTTATGTGGTTTCCACTAACATTCCGCGTACACAGGTTGACTGGGTATCTCAGCTGGCAATTGATGAAGATGAAATATTATACTTTGGTGCAGAAAACGGCAATTTATTTAAGGTGGATACCAAAACCGGAGAATGGGATTATCTGGCCATGGGTGCAACCCGAAACGGAGATTATGTGTATGCTGCATATTCCCAGATAGACAGAAGAGTTTATATTGCAACAAGAGATGAGTGTAAGGTTTATTATTTCGATTTAAAAACCAATGAGTTCAAATTTCTTTCCGGTTCAACCAGAGGACATAAAGACGGGCCGGGCGATGAGGCACAATTTAACACGCCAACACAGATAGCTGTTGATTTAGATGGCAATTTAATAGTTGCTGACCGCAGTAATCATGTTATACGCATGGTTCGTCCGGATGGTTTTACAAGCACTATTGCAGGAAATCCGGGAGTTTCCGGTTATATGAACGGTAATCCGGAACAGGCACTTTTTAGCTCACCTTACGGAGTTTGTGTCAGTCCGGTTGATGGTGCCATATATGTAAGTGACCTGGGTAATTACAGAATAAGAAAACTAATCATTGAATAAACCATAAAACTATGAAGAAGAATATCATAATAGCCTTATGTTTAATGCTTGTAAATGTTCATTTTCATCAAACATGGGCTCAGTCAAAAAATGAATTTCAGGTGTCAGGTGTAATTTTGGATGAAACCGGTGCTCCATTGCCCGGTGCAAACGTTTTTGTAAAAAATGAACCCGGAGTGGGTGTTGCATCTGATGTTGACGGTAATTTCAGAATAAGGGTTTCAAGAAATCAGGTTCTTGTATTTTCATATATGGGTTATGAATCACAGGAAGTTTTGATAACAAAAGATATAACGGGTCTTGAAGTGAAGCTTGAAGTTAGCACGGGCGAAGAGCTGGATGAAGTTGTGGTTGTGGCACACGGACAACAGCGGAAAGTAAGTGTTATAGGTTCAATATCAACTATTGAAACAAAAGAGCTGAGAACCCCGTCGTCATCAATAACCAATGTTTTGGCCGGAAGAATTGCAGGTATTGTTTCTGTTCAGAGAAGCGGTGAGCCGGGAAATGACTTTTCGGAATTCTGGATTCGCGGTATCAGTACTTTTGGTGCCAATCAGGGTGCTCTGATATTGATTGACGGTATTGAAAGATCAAGCATAAATCAGATTGACCCTGAAGATATTGAAAGTTTTTCCATTCTTAAAGACGCATCTGCCACGGCAGTATATGGTGTTCGTGGTGCAAATGGTGTAGTGCTGATTACAACCAGAAAAGGCTCGTCAGGAAAAATGAATATCAAGTTTAAAAATTATGCTTCATTGTCGCACTCTCCGCGTTTGCCCGATTATCTTAAGGCATATGATTATGCATTGCTGGCGAATGAGGCAAGAATGGTAAGAAATGAAGAACCGATTTATGATGATGTGGAATTGCAGATTATCAGAACCGGTGTTGATAAGGATTTGTATCCTAATGTTGACTGGCAGAAGGAGATATTAAAAGATTATACATGGAATAAAAGCCATTATCTAAGTGTATCGGGAGGGAGTGATGTAACACGGTATTTTTTAAGTGCCAGTACTTATTCTTCTGATGCTCTGTATAAGGAAAGTGCACTGAATGACTATAATACAAACGTAAAGTATAATAAACATTCTTTCAGATCAAATCTGGATGTGAATGTTACAAAATCAACAACTATTGCATTAGGTGTTGATGGTTATATTACGAATCAAAACAGGCCCGGAGTTGGAAGTACCGAATATATTTGGGAGTCGCAGGCAAATCTGACACCCTTAACGGTTCCCGTCAGGTATTCCACCGGTGAACTGCCGGCCTACGGGCAAAGCCTGTCGCAGGTGTCTCCAGAAGTGCTTCTTAATCACAGTGGCTATCTGAGTGATTTAAACACGGCAGTACAATCAAATATTTATCTGCGTCAGGATTTTGATGAATGGGTAAAGGGTTTGTCTGCAAGAATTCTTTATTCATATGATATTTATACAAACCATGTGGTTACAAGAAGTAAAATGCCCGACCTGTATTATGCAAATAAACGAAAAGTTACCGGAGAACTGGATATTGACATAATTAAAGACAGTCAGCCTTTATCGGTAAGTACCAGTGCATTGTCAAGGAGAAAAACATATATGGAGGGATCGGTAAATTATGAACGACTGTTAACAGCAAGGCACCGCTTTGGAGGTTTGCTGCACTATTTTCATCAGGAATATACTGTAAGCGACCGTTCCGGAATGAATGCCATTCCTGAAAGAAATCAGGGAATTTCGGGCAGGGTTACTTATGCTTTGGATGATATTTATTTTGTTGAAGGTAATTTTGGATATACCGGTTCGGAAAATTTCAAAAGAGGTGAGCAGTACGGGCTCTTTCCGTCAATTGCTCTGGGATGGGTCCCGTCAAATTATCAGTTTTTTCAGTCTGCATTACCCTGGTTCACATTTCTTAAGTTCCGTTATTCATATGGCACTGCCGGAAATGACCAGATTTCATCTACCAGATTCCCATACTTTACATATGTAGATTATACAACTGCTGCATGGGGAGGTAATTACGGAATCTCTGAAACCAGACTTGGAGCCGATAATTTGCGCTGGGAAAAAGCAATTAAGAGTAACATTGGAATTGAGATGAAGCTTTTTGACAGATGGGAAATGGTAATGGATATTTTCAAAGATACCAGGGAAGGTATTTTTCAGGAAAGGACAAATTTACCCGGAACAGTCGGTAATATTACCCAGCCATGGGGAAATGTGGGAACAATGAAAAGTAACGGAATAGACCTTACAACATCTTATATTTTTAATTTTAACAAAGATACGTGGATGCTTGCAAGGGGAAACCTTACCTATGCAAATAATATAATTGAATACTGGGAAGAACCTCCCTATCGTTATCCGTACAAGGCAAAACTGGGGCATATTTATAATTCTCATACAGGATTGATTGCCCTGGGGCTGTTTAAAGATGAGGATGAAATAATGAGCAGTCCTAAACAATTTGGGGAAGTTTTGCCCGGCGATATCAAATATAAGGATGTGAATGGCGATGGTAAAATAGACAGTGACGATTATGTCTATTTTGATTATTCAAATGTGCCCAAATTAACATATGGTTTTGCAACAGAAGTAGGCTATAAAAATTGGACATTAAGCATTTTCTTTCAGGGTGCCGCTATGGCTAAATTCATGTATGGAGGAAATTTTTTCCCGTTTAGCAACGGAAATGTAGGAAACATTCTCAGTTTAGTTAATAATGTGGAAAACAGATGGATACCTGCCGAATATTCAGGCGATGTGAAAACCGAAAAATCAAATGCGCTTTTTCCGAGACTGAGTTACGGCAAATTTTCCAATAACACGCAGCCATCAACATACTGGCTTGCAAGCAACGACTATTTACGTCTGAAAAATGTGGAAATTGCCTACAGGCTGAAACCTGAAATTCTTCGGAAATTTTCTGTTGAATCAGTTGATGTTTCAATTATTGGTGATAATTTATGGGTTTGGGATAATGTAAAACTCTGGGATCCGGAGCAGGCCATGTACAATGGAAATGTTTATCCCATACAGCGTAAATATACTTTGAACTTGATTTTTAACTTTTAATAAACTTGAAACAACATGAAAAGAATAATCAAAATATTAATAATTGGAGTTTTTGCACTTTACTACTCCTCTTGCAATTATTTAAATGTTGACCCCTATTTTATGGATGTTTTCAGTGCAGACTCGGTTTTTGCAAGAAAGGAATATCTGGAAGGATATTTATGGAACACCGCATCATATATATTGCCTGAAGCCAGTAATTACAGGGAGTTGTCATTTTATCCGTATATGTTGGGTTCTGATGATGCTTTTTGGACTTACAAGAGGGGGAATTTTCCGCACAACTATTTTTCTGCTAATGAACTGGACGCATCGTCATCATATTTTCAAAACTGGAATCACTTTTATATCGGTATCAGAAAAGCCAATACAATAATGGCCCGTATTGATGAGTGCAGGGATGCTACAACACTGGAAAAAAGAAATATAATTGGATTTGCCCGGTTTTTAAGGGGATATTTTTACTTTAAACTGTTAGAGCAATACGGGCCGGTAGTAATTGTTCCCGAACAGCCGCAGCAGTTTGACCAGAGTATTGAAGAACTGGCTCTTCCAAGAAATTTGTATGATGAGTGTGTTGAGTATATTAGTAATGATTTAACTGAAGCCGCAACAATTTTACCTGAAGAGCAAATGACCTCTTACTGGATGCGACCGACAAAAGGCACTGCTTTAAGTTTAATTTCAAGGCTAAGGCTTTATGCGGCAAGCCCTCAGTATAACGGGAATGTGCAGTATTACTCAAACTGGGTAAACGAGAACGGAGATCACTTTATAAATCAGGTGGAAGATAATGAAAAGTGGGCTGTGGCAGCTGCAGCAGCAAAAAAGGTTATAGACCTTGGCGATAAAGGTTTGTACGGATTGCATATAATCCCCCGAAAAATGGATTCGCCACAACTGGCACCAAACGTACCGATGGATGAATTTCCTGACGGTGCAGGAGGAATCGATCCCTACCGCTCATATAGTGACATGTTTAACGGTGAAACAATTATGTATAAGAATATTGAATGTATTTGGGGAGATGCAGGAAGGGAAACCACATCAATCAGATACCTCCAGACAGGCACCTCACCACTGTTTGTGTACGGATGGAACGGGCTCAACGCGACCCAGAAGCTGGTTGACGCATATTATATGAGGGACGGGGGCACTATCGAAAAAAATATTCTGCCAGGATATGAATATTCCGAAATCGGTTATACAACCGAAGATGAACTCTTCTCAAACTATATTGTGCCGTCAGGTATTTTCAATATGTATGCAAAAAGGGAATTCAGGTTTTATGCAACAATAATGTTCAATGGTGCCAAATATTATGGTTTGAGTACAACCGGCGGTGCGGCATATAACAACTTTTATGTCAATTATTCTGCTGACGGCAATTCAGGAATGATTACCGGAAGTGATGTTGATGACAGGCTGCTTACAGGCTACACTTTTAGAAAATATACTCACCCCGATGATAATTTCTTTTTCGGAAAAGTATCGGATAAAGCTTTTGCCAGAATCAGATATGCAGAAATAATTCTTAACTATGTTGAAGCCCTGAATGAGTTGAAACAGTCTTATACAATTGACGGGGTGCAGGTTAGCAGGGATACAGAGGTTATGAGGAAATATTTTAATATGATCCGCTACCGTGCCGGTTTACCCGGGTTAACAAACGAAGAGCTGGCTGACCAGGCTGCCTTGCGTGAAATTATTCTGAAAGAACGTTTTATTGAGTTTGCGCTTGAAGGCCGCAGGTATCTTGATGTAAGAAGATGGAAAAGACTTGAAGATGAATATCTGCCGTTTGAAGGAATGAATGTTGAAGCTTTAAGGTCTCAGCCCGATCAGTTTCATCAGAGAACAAGGATTACTCACGCTAATGTAAGGAGGAATTATAACAGGCGCTTGTACTTTTTCCCGATTCCAACCCTTGAGATGGATAAAAATCCTGCTTTAATTCAAAATCCGGGATGGTAATTTATTTTAATTAATTAATTATAAGATTATTTTAAATTTATAATCATGACAAAACAATATATTAATAAGTTTTTCTTTTGCTGCATCCTGCTTTTTTCAATAATCGGATGCCAGGAAGAATTTGACACAAAAGAAGTTTATAAGAAGATAGTGTATATTATTAACAGTGATGATGCCATCAGTCCTTTTACACATCCGTTTACCGGAGCTGAAAGTACCGGTTTCGTTTCTGTGTACTGCAGCGGGTCGTTAATGCCGGAAAATGATATTCTGGTTGAACTGGGATATGATAATGAACTGGTTTCAAAATACAATTTTACAGAATTTGAAAATGATACCGGCAAATATGTTGTTCCGCTTGCTTCAAAATATTATAAAATTCCTTCTTTCAGTGCAACCATTAAAAAGGGTGAACCTCATGCCAATGTCTTTATAAATGTTAATCCTGAAGGTTTGTCGCCTGATACAACGTATGTTATTCCGCTTAAAATTATCAGCTCTTCAGAATATGAAATAAGCGAAAAACTTTCATCAATTTTATATTCTGTCAAACTGGAAAATGACTATTCAGGGAAATACCGAATGGTAGGAACACTCAGGGAAGAGGGCAGTACGGATAAGCCGCAGGAGGTATTTAAGGAAAAAACACTTGTTCCGCTTAACAAGAATACATGCAGAATGTTTTTTTCAGCCGAAAATGAGCTTAAGGAAAATATCGGAATCAGAACTTTTAAATTTTCGGTGCAAAGTGATAACAGAATTGTCATTAGTGAAGAAAATGATGTTCTGGACATGGGAGGAAGCTATTTTGAAACAACAGATAAAGAGGAGAAGATTGTGTTAAATTACAGTTTTGAGAGATCGGGAGTGCGATACGAAATGAATGAAAAGTTAATTCGTACCAAAATAAAAAAATAAGCTCTGGTTTATTAAAACAAAAGTCTTGTACCCGGGAGGTTATCATACTTTTATCAGTAAATGAGAAGAAGTAATCAATGAAAACTTCCCGGGTATGTTTTAACATTTAAAAAAAATGTAATTTTATTCTGAAAATGAAAAAGGTTAAAATTTTTAGTATTGTAGTAAAATCAGGGTGGTTGTGTCTCATCCTTTTAATAAATATTTCTTTTGTTCAGGCTCAGAATAATTTGAAAATTATGAGTTACAACATCAGAATTGCCAAACCTCCGTCAAAAGGATGGTCAGATGCGGAAATTGACTCCACGGCAGCGGTTATAAACAGGCATAAGCCGGCTTTGGTTGCGCTTCAGGAGGTTGATGTTTATACAGAACGTTCAGGAACCGGTGCTAATCAGGCAAGGGAACTTGGAAGGCTGACAGGTATGAATTTCCATTTTTCAAAGGCTGTTGACCGCAGTAACGGTGATTACGGAGTTGCCGTTCTTTCAAAAATGCCCGTTGAGCATGCGCATTCCTTCAGGCTGAAAACTGCCGACAGCATTAAATATGAATACAGGGCATGTGCGGTGGTTGGGGTCAATTATCACGGAAACAATTTTCTGTTTGCATCTGTACATTTAGACCATTTGAGTGATGATGTCAGAAAAGGGCAGTGGGAACAGCTGAAAGATTATTTAAGTTACTATCAGGGGCTTCCGATTATAATAGGAGGTGATTTAAATACAGGAGCCGGCAGTGAGCTGCTCGAAATTATTGAAAAAGACGGCTGGCAGATTTTTCCTGCAGATAAATCTGTCAAAACATTTTCTACTGATAATCCCAAAATACTTCTTGATTATTTTTTATTTAATGAAGAAGCAGTCAGGCTTTTCAAAACATTTGATTTTAATGTGCTTTCAGAAGAAAATTATGCATCAGATCATTTCCCGGTAATTATGGATTTGATTATAAAATGACTTGATTACATTAAGTAATACTTTGTTTGAAGTTATGTTTTAATATTATAAATTATAAAAATCAATTAGTCTTATGGAGAATTTATCAAGACGCAGGTTTATTAAAAATACCGGCGCATTAGCCGGGTTTACCATTGTTAGCAACAGTGTTTTAGGCAAATCGTTTGGTCATGTTGCACCAAGCGACAAGCTCAATATTGCCG
>CAZXTX010000075.1:0-1853 GCA_964643695.1 uncultured Mariniphaga sp.
GGTGATTAATGCAACCACAAACACAACAACCCCAAAACCGCTAACCTGACTAAATACTTTCAATCAGGTTTTTCATTATCAATGTCATTTTTGGTTCGGCTTTCATGGCTACTTTTTGTACCTCTTCGTGCGATATTTCCACAATTTCACCCGGAACGCCGCTATCGGTAATTATTGAAATACCAAAAACTTTCATATCGGAATGCCTTGCAACAATTACTTCGGGTACGGTGGACATTCCCACCATATCGGCACCCAAAATTCGAAACATTTTATATTCTGCCGGAGTTTCAAATGTGGGTCCCTGCACTCCTACATAAACACCTTCTTTTATTCTGATATTATTTTCAATAGCAATAAGTCGGGCTTTATTACGTAACCGTTCATCATAAACCTTACTCATATCGGGAAACCGAGGTCCCAGATTGTCATTATTTTTTCCGTGAAGCGGATGCTCCGGGAAGAAATTAATGTGATCATTTATAATTATAATATCACCAACCTGATATTCAGGATTCAACCCCCCCGAGGCATTTGAAACAAACAGTGTCTTTACACCCGCAAACTTCATTACCCTGACCGGGAAAGTTACGTCTTTCATGGAATAGCCCTCATAATAGTGAAATCTGCCCTGCATGGCAAGAACCTCCTTATTACCCAGCTTTCCGTATATAAGCCGTCCGGCATGCCCCTCAACTGTCGAAACCGGAAAATTTGGTATTTCATCATACGGAATAGAATCCAGTATCTCTATCTCTTTAACCAGTCCGCCCAAACCTGTACCTAAGATAATTCCGATTTCAGGCCTGGCCTGTATTCTTTTTTCGATAAAGTTCGCGGTTGCTTTTATTTTTTCCAACATAATTCAAAATATCCTTGTTAAACATTTTTTCTTCTTTGTCAAGGAAACTTACTTTCAGCGGCAGATAATAAAGTGCCGATTTAAATTGTGGTTCCAAATCCGGCATTTCCGCAAAACGTATTGCATCCTTTTCAGTTGTGACAATTATTTTATTTTCAGAATTGATTTCAGTAAATCTATTCATAATCAGCTCAATATCTTTGTTTCTGAAATTGTAGTGATCAGGAAAGTTAATGATTTCGGTTTCTGAAGCATACTTTTTCAGATATTCCGGTATCAGTTTCGGAAAAGCAATTCCCGTAACAATGAGAATGCTGTGGTTATTCAGTTCTGAAAGTTCAATTTCCGGTTCACCTTCAGCAAATACAGGTTTTAAATCTTCATAGGTAAACGAAGTAAAAAAAAGTTTCTGATATGGTTTCAGCCTGACATCCTTTTGCATTATCCGTTTTTGAATGGGAGTTACTTTTTCAGGGGAGCATTTTGTAAAGATTATAATATTTGCCCTGCTCATTTCGGAAATGCTTTCACGCAGTCTTCCGGCAGGCAGAAGGGAATCCTGTTTTAAAGGCCGGTTATAGTCTATCAATAAAATGTTTATTCCGGGTATAACACGGCGGTGCTGGAATGCATCGTCAAGCAGAATAACATCAGGTGACTTTTTACCGGGAATGTTTAGCAGTTTTTCAATTCCTCTAATCCTGTTTTCACTGACTGCAACAGTTACTTCAGGAAATTTTCTTTTCATCTGCAGGGGTTCATCCCCAACCTCGCCTACATTAGAATTAATTTCTGCAATTCTGAATCCTTTTGTTTTTCTTTTATATCCCCGGCTCAGGGTAACCACTTCAAATTTCTCCTTCAGCAAATCAATCAGATACTCCACATGAGGGGTTTTTCCGGTGCCTCCCGCCGTAATATTGCCAATAGAAATTACAGGAACGTCAAATTCCCTTGATTTCAGCATATTCAAATCATACATACGGTTTCG